>DATHMF010000089.1 GCA_035487355.1 Terriglobales bacterium
CTCAGCGCCAAATAAGCGCCCAAGCCATACCAAACGAACCACTTGAGCTGTTTCATGCTCCCACCTCCAGAAAATCACCGATCGTGCAGGCGCCCCCAAGGGCCAGATAAGTTCAATCGAATCTCCGAGCTTTCGACGTTAGCTGCTCCCTGCGTTGCATTCGCTGATCAGCACTTGCAGTAAAACAAAACATGATCGTCTGAGGATGTATATGCCTCAGGAGCCCAACCGTCAAAAGCAATTTAATTTCAATTAATAGCGGAGAGAAAGTAATACTACGGGTTTAGCTCTCAGCGCGGCAAGAAGTTTTTTGCGTGGCCCCAACCGAAATTCCCATACTGGCCTTATTCCTGTTTTGAGACGGCTTTGGGAAATTCCGCATACATCCGCGGCGGAAATCAGCTACAGGTCCTTAAAGTTAATGACTTCAATTTCCGGCTGGAAGGCGCGTTTGACCGAAGGCCGGGTCAGATAGACCGCAATCGCTCCACCCCATAGCAGGAATCCGAAATAGAGCAACGCCATGAAGGACACAACGCCGAAGTGCGTCACCAGCAATATTCCGCTGGCTGCGCAAATAGCGAGCACGATTAAGCAGGAAACGCGCGCGCTGTTTTGCATATTCCACAGTCCCCAGCCTAGCAAACCGGGCAGTGCCATCACAAAAAGTTGAAACAGGGCCATAGGACCGTTAAACAAGACGGCGGGACCGTACTTGATGAGTTCGATCAGCAGTCCGAGCAAAGTGAATGCAATCGGCAATCCCGAAAGCGCCATCAAGAATATTGCGATGATCACCACTCCCACCGGACGCGCGGTTGTCTCTGCCGGGCTCATGGCTGCGAAGCATACCCCCCGCTCACGCTTGTCATTGGCCCAACCCGCAACGCAATTGGCTGACCCGCATTGAGGGCAATGGTCTGCAAACCCGTCAGAATACTAAATCACCCGCCCCTCCGTTGGGGTTGGAATATGGAAAAAGCAGTTGCCAACCGCGGGCACTCCTCCGTCTTTGTTCCTTTGTGTCCTTTGTGGTTAGCTTTTTTGAATTCCGCGAGTGACTCACTTCCCTTTCTTTTTTGCGTCCAATCTAAGCAACTGGTTGATGTAGAAATTTGCCGATACACCCATCTTGGCTGCTTCCCTGTGCAGAAATTTATGGTTTGCCGGAGTCAGTCGCATCGAAGCGGCGACGTGTGGACCACGAGCTTTGTGTGCGTATTTTTTCATGCTACTCCTTGTTCGCATGGCGCCAATCCACGCCTATAACGTACATAGACGCGGACTAAACCTTTGAATATTGGCTCACCTGCATTGGCTGGATTTTACATGATCGGCGGCGGTAAACCTCGGAATATTGAGTGCTGACTGTTAACTGAGTGGTATCACCCTGGTATCAAACAGCCCGTCCCAAGAGAATTGCAGGCCATAATTGCCCCGGGACGCGTGTTTTCGTTGCGCATTCAAGAAGCGGTTTGACCACTACTTGCAACGTTATTTATATGCGCCGTATATCGTTGATTTTGCATGTGTTAGCACACGCATCGACTACTTAAAGTAGTGGGGGTACTACTACTCGCGATACGTGCCGGGCATATGGCTGTGGCGCCGATATAGCACGCGAGTATTTGAGCGCCAAGGACAGCGACGCAGGCAAGAAGAAGTAGCCCTCAGGATTCAGGCCAGGCAATCCGCGTGCTAGAATGACCGCTACTTTTGAGAGGAGCCCTGATGCCCCCTACACTCGCCAACGGCAAGATATGTTACATCGAGATGCCCGCTGACGACGTCCGTCGTTCGGCTGATTTCTACACCAAGGTTTTCGGCTGGAACATCAGGAAGCGTGGCGACGGTAACATCGCATTCGACGACACCACCGGCCAAGTGAGCGGCACCTGGGTGGTCGGCCGGCCACCGTCTTCAACGCCGGGTCTGCTCATCTATATTATGGTTGATAGCGTGGCCGCGACCATCAAGGCTGTCATGGCCCAGGGATGCGAGATCGTGCAAGACGTCGGCGCGGATGCGCCCGAGATCACCGCCAGGTTCCGCGATCCCGGAGGCAACGTGCTCGGCCTCTACCAGCAGCCCAGCGGCTCTTCTTCTTCCAACAAGTAAAACAATCCGAGTGGCTAGACAGAACTTGGAGAAATCTGTGCGGGTAATGTGCGGGTAATGCAAGATGAGACGAATCACATTAACAGTCATCCTGTTTGGAGTGTTAGGACTGTCTGGTTTTGTAATTATCTCGGGACCCTATCGTGTCCTAGTCAAAGCCGGCGGGTTAATGATTATTTCTCTCCTTCTGTGCTTGCTGTCATTCCTCTACAGTAAAGCCGGCAAAGGCTCTGCAGATAAATGATTCTCTGCGCTACTCCGCGTCCTCTGCGGTTAAGTAATCACTGCTGATGCGTCAACTTCTGCAGATCATCGACCGATTTGTTCAGAAGATCGCGGAGCACGGCCACCTCGGCGGCGATGCCGGTATGCAGTGCGGGATCCACATCGGGAGCGAACAGCGGAGAGTGGTTCGAGGGCAGCGAGGTTCCCGCCGCGTTTGCCTGCGCGTATTTTTCAGGATTGGCTCCTCCCAAAGTGAAGTAGAAACCGGGGATGCCCTGTTCGACAAAGTAAGAAAAATCTTCCGAGCCTGTGATCGGCTCCTCCATTGAAACATTCTCTTTGCCAAGCGCCGATTCAAGCGTGGCCCTGAGACTCTGGGCCAGCGCGGGATTGTTGTACACCGAATCGGTGAACTCATAGTGTTCAATCAACGGCTCTCGCGGCGCGCCCGCAGCTTCGGCTTCGGCCTTGGTGATGCGCGCAATGGCTGCGAGCACCTGCTTGCGAACGTCAGACTTATAGGTGCGTACCGTCAGCCCCATCTCGGCCCGGTCAGGGATGATGTTATTCTTCGTGCCTGCCTGGATGTAGCCGACCGTGATCACCACCATTTCTCCGGGCTTCACCTCGCGTGAAGGAATGGTCTGCAAGGCCAGTATCGTACGGGCTGCAATCACAATGGGATCAACCGTGGTGTGAGGCGATGCGCCGTGTCCGCCCTTGCCGTAGATTGTGACGCGCAGCGAATCGGCATTGGCGTCGTAGGTCCCCGCTACTACCCCGACCTTCCCCGCTGGAAGCAAATTCATGACGTGCAACGCCACAGCCACGTCCGGTTTTGGGAAACGCTTGAGGAAGCCATCTTCGATCATGTTCCTGGCGCCAGAAATGGTCTCTTCAGCCGGCTGGCCAATCAGCATGAGCGTTCCATGCCAGGTGTCTTTGCTGTGCGCCATGATCGCGGCGGTTGCCACCAGCGACGCCATATGCAGGTCGTGTCCGCAGGCATGCGCCACAGGCACGTCGCGTCCGGAATCATCTTTCGCATGCACTTTGCTGGCGTAAGCGAGGCCGGTCTTTTCTTCCACCGGAAGCGCATCCAGTTCTGTACGCAGCATGATGGTTGGCCCGGGACCATTTTTGAGGACCGCGACGATTCCTGTTCCGCCAACATGTTCGGTGACGTCATAGCCGAGGCCACGGAGGCGTGTCGCCAGCTTCGCAGCGGTTTGTGTTTCATGCGAAGAGAGCTCCGGATTTTGGTGTATGTCCAGATAGAGGGCATGCGCTTCGGGATATACAGTCTCGACTTCGTTCGACGCTGAAGGAGTTTGGCCCGAAGCCTGTCCTAAAGCTGAGGCGGTAAGTGTGGAGAGGAGGAAAAATTCTGCCAATCGCATTGTGGCATGATAGTTGCCGCTTGTTCAGCTTGCAACTCAATTGGATGAAAAACGCGGATTGAAGTACACCACGCGTTTATTGAGTGATTGCGTCATCGAGTCATTGACTATTTTGTGACAATTCCGTGACAAGTTGGCCGAGCGACCTTGACTATACTCAGCGGAGTTTTGAACGGACCTCTCCTCGCTTCACGAAAGCGCTGGTCGTCCACCCTTAGGAGAGGTCACGCTGATACTGGAGGTTACAATGGCGAAACTCAGAACTTATTCTCTCGGCAAAGCCTGCATCGCGTTATCTCTGCTTGCACTTGTAGGATGCGGCGCAAACACCATGATGATGAACCCCAATCGTGTGCTGCAGATGATGACCGTCTCTCCTCCCGTGGCCGACGGGCAGAATTTTGCCATGGGCCAGGTGCAGTTCACAGCCATGGGAACTTTCAGCAGGCCGCCCTCACCGGCTGCGGTGACCTTCGTCGCACCGTTCTCCGGCAGTTGGAGCGTCTCTGACATGAACGTCGCAACGATTAATCAGAACGGCATGGCCCAGTGCATGATAGGAGCTAAGGGCACGGTGACCGTCATGGCGCAGGCATCCACGAACTCAGCAGGACCGGGCGCCATGTCGCCGGCTGTCAGTGCAAGCGCGCAACTCACCTGTCCGTAGAGCAGTTTCGAGTTTCAGGGTTCGGATTTTTCGACGTGGGCGAAAATTCGAGAGCCTTCTTCACTATTTTGACACGCGCCACTCACCGTTCAACTTCGTGGTTGTCATGATGGTGGTGTCGCTTGCGCCTGGCTGCTTGTGCTGGAGCGTGACTTCGGCTTTGTCGTCGCCGTGCATGACCACTTTGGTGATCTTCAGCTTCGAGTCAAACATCGTGGGCAGCATTTGGAGCATCGCCGCGCCCTGAGGACCATCCAGATCAGCGGCCATGTTGGGCATGATGGTCTTCTTGATGGCTTCTTTGTTTTTGGTGGCAATGGCGCGGATGAACGCCTGGACGGCGAGTGCCGGAGGGCTATCCAGCGCGGCGCGCTTTTCAACGGGTTTGGGAATAATAGGCGCGCTGAAGGTGGCTGAGTACACCCACTTCTCCTCATCCCCGAAGCTGGATTGTGGCTCGACATAGAGCTTGCCGGCGATCAGCTTTCCGGCCTCGAAGTGCCGGGGAACGAATTTGTGCATGCCGCTGACCGAGACGTTGGCAGCGTCTTTGAAATTGTTATTGAAGAGCTCGCCTTGGTTAGGCTGAGCCTCATCGTCGAATTCGACCTCGATGGCGTGCAGCGTGCCCGCCTTGGCGGGATCGAACAGGCCGAACGGATCGCGCAGCTGGTCGTCGGCAACGGGAACGTCGCTCAGCACGACAAAAAGCTCGTCTTTTTCTTTTTGAAACATATCGGGCTTGATGAGCGCGTACACATACTTCAGTTGCACGGTCTTGCCGTTTACGGTAAACGTGCCGGTGACAGTAGACTGCGAACTGGGCGCCTGTGCGGCGACGATTGTGGTGCAGATCAGGACTACAAAAACGAGGGCCCAAAACAGAACAATGCGGCGCGAAACCATAGTCGGCTCCTTGAATGATATTGCCGGGGAAACAACAAGCTAAACGAAAGCTGCGGGCTTGTCACGCAGTTTTTTCGCCGCGGATGGACGCGGATCAGCGCGGATCGGACTAGGGATAGACACCCCTACCCCCAAGAACCGTCGCCGAAATCCATGAGAGAATGCCTTGCTGCGGCATTGTAATGAACACATCCTCGGGATCCTTCGCCTGCGGCTCAGGATGACAGACTTAAAACACCAATGAACTGCGCACAATATCGCGACTTTAACTATCTTCAAATAGTATCTTGCGATTGATATTTCCAGGGTGCTCGGATAGAGTGTTACATTCCCCCTTACATTTTAAAGATATTTCCCTCGTGTATGGGAACTGGGTGATCAACCCGGCTGGGTTACAGCATCCTCGCAGGAAGAACCCCAGCCCGTATGAGATCCAAGTGGAGAAGTCACACAATATGCACACGGCCGATCAAGACCAACATCCAAGCTCTTTTCATCAGCAATTGCAACGGCCTACGATCCTCAACGAGGAAGGCGCCATCTCAGTGAAGAAGCTGGTTGTCTTTTTCGTTCACACTCTCTGTGGGATGTTCTTGTTGAATCACGCCGCATGGGCACAAACTGTACAAACCCATCCCCAGGTAATTCCGACTTTGCAATTCGATGTATCGCCACCTTTGCGCGATATCAAGCCGGTGATCGTGCCCAGGACGGAAGCCGAAGCGGAGCCTGTCCGCCGGATTCCGCGTCCTGCGCCGGTGGCAGGAGTGACCGACGGTGCTCTGCAGCGCTCCTATGCTCCACAGCGCTTAATGCCCACTACAATAGCCAGCTTCATTGGCATTGGCCAAGGATTCTCCGGGCCAGCAGGTGCATTTACCGTTTCAGGCGCACCGCCGGATACCAATATGGCTGTGGGACCCACCCGCATCGTGCAGATTGTTAATACTGACTTTGCCGTTTTCAATAAAACCGGGACAGTCCTCTTTGGACCTGTCGCAATTAACACGCTTTGGTCGGGCTTTGGAGGTGGTTGTCAGACCAACAACGACGGCGATCCTGTCGTGCAGTATGACTCGATTGCTGACCGCTGGGTCATTACTCAGTTTTCGGTTTCTGGCTCGCCAGATTCGGAATGTATAGCTGTCTCGACAAGCCCGGATCCGACCGGTTCTTATAACCGGTATTCATTCAACTACGGCACTGATTTCAATGATTACCCCAAGCTGGGCGTTTGGCCGGATGCCTATTACATCACTTATAACATCTTCGCCAACGGCAGCACTTTTGCCGGGACCAAGATCTGCGCCCTCGACCGCGCCAAAATGCTGGCGGGACTGGCTGCCACACAGCAATGCTTCAACACCAGTAGCAGCTATGGCGGCGTGTTGCCAGCAGATCTTGATGGCTCCAGACTGCCACCGGCAGGTTCTCCCAACTACCTGCTGGCCTTGGGCGTGAGCAATAACGACCTGGCGTTCTGGAAATTTCATGTGGATTGGACCACTCCCGGTAATTCAACTCTTACTGGACCCACAGCTTTGACTGTTGCCACTTATACTGCGGCCTGTAGCGGAGGCACATGCATTCCGCAATCGGGAACATCGCAACAGTTGGATTCCCTGGCCGACCGTATGATGTATCGCCTTGCCTATCGGAACTTTGGAGACCATGAAGCCCTGGTGGTGAACCATTCGGTGACGGCAGGAAGCAGCACAGGCGCTCGCTGGTATGAGTTGCGGGTTGCGAGTGGTAACCTCTCACTCTTTCAACAAGGTACGTATGCCCCTAACACAAGCTTCCGCTGGATGGGCGGCATCGCCATGGACCAGAAGGGCAATATGGGACTGGGATTCAGCGTTTCATCAGGTACATTGCATCCCGGAATTGCCTGGACAGGACGCCTTGCCGGAGATGCAGCCGGCCAAATGACGCAAGGCGAATCAACCATCTTCAGCGGAAATGGGTCGCAGAGTGGCCCCCGGGGACTCACGCGCTGGGGCGATTACAGTGCCATGCGTATTGATCCCAATGATGACTGCACTTTTTGGTATACAACCGAATACATACCCTCCACCGGTGAATTCAACTGGGCCACAGGGATTGCTTCTTTCAAATTCCCTTCCTGCGGCGCCATTAGTCAGCCGCCAACGATCAGCAAAACTTTCGGGGCAGCCAGTATTGCGCGGAATGGATCAACTTCGCTCAGCTTCACGATCCACAATCCGAACGCCAGTTCTTCACTGAGCGGTATCGGCTTCAGTGACACGCTGCCGGCAGGCTTGGTCATCTCAACGCCCAACGGTTTAGCCGGGAGTTGCGGCGGTGGAACGATTACTGCTGCGCAAGGAACCAACGTCATTAGTCTGTCGGCAGCAACGCTCGGGGCGAGCGCCTCGTGCACGTTCTCTGTGAACGTAACCGGCACAGCGGCTGGAGATCAAAACAACACCACAGGCAACATCACCTCCACGGAAGGCGGGGCAGGCGGGACAGCTTCGGCCACTCTCAAAGTGGTGGCGCCACCCTCCATTAACAAAACTTTTATAGCTGGCGCCATCGCCCCAGGCGGGACGACCCAGTTAACCTTCACCATCACCAACCCCGCGGCCAACACGGCAGCACTCACGGGAGTTGCTTTCACGGACTCTCTGCCGGTGGGAATTCTGGTAGCAACACCCAATGGACTGATCGGATCATGTGGAGGTGGAACCATCACGGCTACACAAGGATCGGGCTCGGTAAGCCTGTCGGGCGCAACCCTGGCCATCAATAGCTCGTGCACGTTCGCAGTCAACGTGACCAGCAACACCCCCGGCAACTACACCAACACCACGGGCGCGGTGACCTCAACCAATGGGGGCACCGGTAACACGGCTTCTGCCAACATCAATGTAGGTGTAGCGGATATTTCCGTAACGCTGGCCCATCATCCTGATCCGGCGACCTTTGGCGGCAAACTGGTTTTCGTTGCCACCGTAACCAATCACGGTCCACAAACCGCCAACGTGAGTTTTGCGGAGAACTTTATAGGGGCACACTACGTGAACTCGGCCGCCGTAACTACCGGAACAGGAACGTGTGGAATAACAGAACCGGTAAGCTGCACATTGTCAGCCATGGGCAACGGCGAGTCCAGACAGGTCACAATTGTAGTAACGCCGCAGTTGGGAAGGAACGTAGTTGGAACAGCCTCAGTAGCACCAGACGTAACTGATTCGAATCCGAATAACAACACAGCCAGCAGTACGGCACGAGTCAGGTTCAGGCCGCAAAGGTTCTAAGAGCAGCACTCGGTACTCGGTACCCAGTACTCAGTTATCGCAAAAGCCTCGACGCAGAGTTGGGGCTTTGCTTTTAGCGATCACGTTCGCTCATTCCATGTACTTCGTCCGCTCCTTCAGTGGAATTTTCCGATTGATATTTTCGAGGTTCTCGGTTAAAGTTCGAGTTTATTCCCCCTATATCTATATCTATGTATTTCCTCCCTCGTTTGCTGAAATTCGGCTTTTAAAACAGGTCTGGTTAAACGACTTTTGTAGAAGAATATACCGGTTCGTACAAAGCGCCGAGTGGAGAGCTATGGTGGATATCCACAAAAATGCAGTACAACGACTTATGTAGGTTCGAGGAAGATAGTGGTCTTCAGGTGGGCAAACAACACCATGAAACGTGAGTCCTAAATAGGGCGATGGTGCGCCTTATGTTCTCAATCGAGGAAAGTGAGTGTGGGGTCAATGTTTACAATAATCCGCTCCCGAACAGCTAGTTTTCTAATTTTGACAATCCTTATTTTCGGATTTGGGACCACGCTCCAGGCTGGTTCCGGGACCTCTGGGAACAAAACCACGCCAGCGGCACCGCAGACAGCAGAGCGGGAGGCGGGGGCCTCAGGGGGAGATGCAAGCCCGCAGGATGAAGACAACGACCCTGACATGCCTGCCTTTCTGCAAGGCAAACTAGATAAGCAAACATACCTACAGCTACGCAGTGAGTACATTGGACGATTACGCGGAATTGATCCGGCGAACCCTCCCGATCCCAATGTACGCGTCAATGCGATCCATACTTTAGAGCAGCAGGAACAGACGATGCGAGATGAGCTCGCGCGACGCTCCGGCACAGGACCTGCGGGATCTATTCCACCTTTTTCACCCCCCAGTTGGACAGAGCTCGGTCCGTTCCCAATCCCCAATGGGCAAACGACACCGACCGAAGTTGCAGTCAGCGGACGGGTTACGGCGATTGCGGTGCATCCGACCAATCCCAACATCATTTATGTTGGCGCAGCGCAGGGCGGAGTCTATCGCTCTCTGAATGGAGGAACAACGTGGACGCAATTAATGGATAGTGCGTTGTCGCTGGCCGTAGGCGCAATTGCTATTGCTCCCTCCCAACCTTCTACGATTTATGTGGGAACCGGTGAGGGTAACTTCTCCGCTGATAGTTTCTTCGGCGTAGGCGTGTACCGCATTGACAACGCTGATACCAGCCCGGTGTTGGTTGGACCTCTCAATAAAGACGGCGGAAGCAATGACATATTTACTGGGCGAGCGATCTCACAAATTCTGGTTCACCCTACTGACCCCAACACGATCTTTGTATCGTCAACTTCTGGTATTTCTGGCCTCAGCGGAAGCCCATTCTCTGTTCTTCCGTCCCGTGGTCTTTATCGTTCTACAAACGCGGCAGGCGCAGCGGGATCGGTTACGTTTACTCAACTTACTGTAGCTACTGTGAGCAGCAATCGCAGTATTACAGATATCGCAATGGAGCCAGGCAATCCTAACAACCTGGTAACAGCCGTTTTCGGCAATGCTGTTGCTGGCGATGGTGGTTATTACCGCACCACTAACGCCTTGGCGGCAACTCCGACCTTCACGCAAACGTTGGTTTTAAATGCAATCACCATGAAGTTTGCGATTAACAAAGTGGGCTCAACAGTAACCGTGCTCGCCGGTAGCGGCGATGGCGGCGGGGCGACAGGCACGTTAAGAATTTCGACTGATGGCGGTGCTACCTGGGGCGCTGCTGTCGCCGCCGCGAATGGATTCTGCGGAGGACAGTGTTTCTACGATGCGCCACTGGCCATCAAACCGGATGATGCCAATACATTTTTTGTCGGTGGATCGGCAGGAAGCTCAAACCCCGGGGCAGCAAGTCTTAAGAAGACCATCAATGGCGGTACGTCGTTCACGATTCCCAATGGCACACTACATGCCGACACTCATGTGATCGTTTATGCTCCCTCAGACTTTACCGTCATGTATGAAGGAAATGACGGAGGTATTTGGCGCTCAGCCGATGGTGGCAATACCTGGACCAGCATTAATACCAGCGGCTTCAGCGCCACGCAATTTCAAAGCCTGGCATTGCACCCAACAGACCGCCAATTCATGATTGGAGGAACGCAAGATAACGGCACGGAATTTAAAAAGCCGGATGCAAGCTGGACGCGGGCAGACTTTGGCGACGGCGGCTACGCACTGATTGACCAGAGCGCCGTAGATACGACCAATGTCACGATGTATCACACATACTTCAATCAATCCAACAATTTGATCGGTTATGCCCACGTGACTGGTACGGCTAATGCCACCGAAGGCAACTGGAATTTTTCCGGATGCAATGGCAACGTTTCTTTCAATGGGATTACGTGCGCGGATGCAGTTCTGTTTTATGCACCTATGGCGGTGGGACCGGGAACTCCGAATACCGTCTATTACGGCAGTGATCGTTTGTATCGTTCGGCGAATATCGGGACCAACAATACTGTTGTCAGCCAAGCGCCAATTGTCAGCACTGTACCGATCAGCACCATTGGCATCTCGCCGCAGAATGACAACGTCCGTATTGTGGGCCTGAGAAACGGAAAGGTCTTTGCCACCACCACCGGCTCCTCAACTTTGACGGACGTCACCGGCGCGATCCCGGCACACTATGTAGCCCGCGCGGTGATCGATCCTAATAACGTAAACACTGCGTATGTCACTCTTGACGACTATGGCTTGGCCGCAAACCAACATGTGTGGAAAACCACCAATCTTAATAATGCGACTCCGACGTGGACGGCTTCAGGAAGCGGGATTCCTGATGTGCCCACGAACTCAATCGTGATTGACCCAACCAACTCCAATTCACTTTTTGTAGGCACAGATATTGGCGTGTATCACTCCGCCGATGGCGGAGCTAGCTGGAGCCCTTACGGCACCGGCCTTCCACGTGTAGCAGTATTCGATATCGCCATCCAGAGCACAAATCACATATTGCGGGCGGCCACTCACGGCCGCGGCCTATGGGAGATTGCCAGCGTCACCATACTGCCGCCAACCATCAGCAAATCATTCGGCGCGGCGAGTATTCCATTGAACGGCTCAACTTCGCTGAGCTTTACGATCAACAATCCCAATGCGAGCACGTCGCTGAGCGGGATCGGATTCGGCGACACACTACCTACTGGCCTGGTTGTGGCCACGCCTAACGGCCTAACCGGTTCCTGCGGCGGGGGAACGATTACGGCGACTGCTGCATCAAGCAGCGTTAGCCTGGCGAGCGCAACCCTTGCGGCGAGCACCGGGTGCACATTCTCAGTCAATGTGACGGGGACGACCGCCGGTGTGAAAAGCAATACCACTGGAGCCGTAAGTTCAACCGAGGGGGGCACGGGCGCCACGGCATCGGCCAGCCTGAACGTGGACGGGCCTCCAACGCTCGGCAAGGCCTTTAATCCAACCACGATTGCTGTGAATGCGACTTCGTTGCTTACGTTCACTGTCACCAATCCTGCTGCTAACCCCGATGCACTCACTGGAGTCGCGTTCAGCGACACTCTGCCTGTGGGGCTTACCGTGGCCAACGGCACGTTCGGCAATTGCAGCGGCGGGACTGTGACTACAACTGCACCTCGGACGATCGCGCTCTCGAGCGGGACGATCGCAGTAAACAGCCAATGCACCTTCGGAGTGACGGTGACCGGTGCAGTTGCCGGCAGCTACACTAATACGACGGGCAACGTGACCTCAACCAATGGCGGAACGGGCGGAACGGCCACGGCGAACCTGACGGTCGCCGCCGCACCGACCATCAGCAAATCGTTCGGGGCGTTGACCATTCCGTTGAATGGAACGACTTCTCTGAGCTTTACCATCAACAATCCGAATGCGGGTAGTTCCCTTACGGGAGTCTCCTTCAGTGACACACTGCCTGCAGGCTTGGTGGTTTCAACGCCCAATGGGCTTACCGGTTCATGCGGCGGTGGAACGATTACGGCGACAGCAGGCTCAGGCTCTGTCAGCCTAGCGGGAGCAACGCTCGGGGCGAGCACCGGGTGCACGTTCTCAGTGAACGTGACGGGCACGACTGCCGGGGCAAAGAACAACACAACCGGCAATGTGACTGCTACTGAGAGTGGCGCGGGCCTGACGGCCTCGGCCAGCGTTACGGTGATTGCACCGCCGACGATCAGCAAATCGTTTGGCGCGGCCACGGTTCCGTTGAATGGCTCAACTTCGCTGAGCTTCACGATCAACAATCCCAACGCGAGCAACTCGTTGAGTGGAATTGGTTTCACTGACACCCTGCCTACCGGCCTCGTGGTAGCCACGCCCAATGGCCTGACCGGTTCCTGTGGAGGCGGAACGATTACTGCGACTGCTGCATCGAGCAGCGTCAGCTTGTCTGGAGCGACGCTGGCGGCGAGCACTGGATGCACGTTCTCGGTGAATGTGACCGGTACGACCGCCGGGGCAAAGTCCAACACGACCAGCGCGGTGACTTCAACCGAAGGCGGAACAGGCGGGACCAGTAACACGGCGAATCTTACAGTTGTCGGGCCGCCGAGCATCACCAAAGCATTTGGTGCGCCGACGGTTGCGCTGAACCAGAGCGTCTCGCTGACGTTTACGATTAACAATCCCAACGGCGGCACTGCGCTGAACGGAATCGGATTCACCGATACCATGCCGGCAGGCCTGTCAGTAGCCGTCGGCAGCTTCAGCAACACATGCGGCGCTTCATTTAGCGGTACAAACAGCACCACCATCGTGATCTCGGGCGGAATTTTGGCTGCGGGGGCATCGTGCAACGTGTCAGGAAACGTGACCGGCATAGCGCCGGGATTGCAGAGTAACAGCGTTACGATCAACTCGAACAATGGCGGCACGGGGAATACGTCGCTCGCGAACGTGACCGTGGTGGGGCCGCCGACAATCGGCGAGGCGTTCGGAGTTCCCAGCATGTTGGACACCGGGACAACTACGCTGACCTTTACCCTCAGCAACCCGAATACCTCCACCACTTTGACCGGGATCGGCTTCACAGACCCGGTGCTGACCAACTTGGCTATCTCTACTCCGAATGGTCTTACCGGTACTTGCCTCACTGTAGCTGGAGGCGTGACCAATGCCGGTATTGTCACGGCAACCAGCGGACAATCCAGCCTTTCGCTGTCGGGGCTGGGACTGGCCGCCAGCAGCTCTTGCACGTTCACGGTGAACGTGACAGGGAACAATCCGGGGTTCTCGGGAACAATCACCAACACGACGAACGCTGTTACCTCAACGAACGGCGGGAACGGCGGGACAGGGACAGCCACCATCTTTCTGCTGGTGCCGCCCACAATCGGTAAAGCATTTTCACCGACTACGGTTGCGGTGAATGGCACAAGCACGCTTACTTTCACCCTGAGTAACGGCAACGTGGCGGGTGCAGGTTCAGGTCTGTCGGGAATGGGCTTCACCGACACATTCCCGGCCAACCTTGTAGTGGCTACACCGAATGGATTGAGCAACACATGCGGCGGAACCCCCACGGCGGTCGCCGGATCGGGAAGCGTATCGCTGAGTGGAGTCTCGCTTACGGGTGGCGCCTCCTGCACGCTGGCGGTGAACGTCACAGGCACTACCCCGGGACTAAAGAACAACGTCAGCGGAGCTGTGACTTCAAACGAGGCTGGCCCGGGCAACACAGCAGCAGCCAGCCTGGGTGTGGCTGCGCCGCCGACTATCAGCAAGGCTTTTGGCGCGTCCACAATTCCGCTGAATGGTTCAACTTCCTTAACTCTCACCATTACGAACCCAACCAGCGGCGTTGCGTTGAGCGGAGTGGCGTTCACCGACAACTTGCCCGCAGGTCTGATTGTGGCAACGCCAAACAATCTGAACAACAATGGTTGCAGTGGGACGGCCACAGCCGTAGCGGGTTCTTCTTCGGTAAGCCTGAGCGGTGGAACGCTGGCCGGCAACAGTTCATGCACCATCACGCTCAACGTAACCGGAACTACGAGCGGGACGAAGAGCAATACCACTGGCGCTGTGACCGCAACGGAAAGCGGAGCGGGCACGACCAGCAACACCGCGGTACTGACCGTAGTAGCACCGCCGACCATCAGCAAGGCATTTGGCGCACCCAGGATTGCGGTGACAGGTACGGCCACACTGACCTTTACTATTAACAATCCGAATAGCGGCACGCCGTTGACCGGCGTCGGCTTCAGCGATACGCTGCCCGCGGGCCTGGTCATCAACACACCCAATGGCCTGAGCGGCTCTTGCGGCGGTGGCACAATTACCGCCACGCAGAACACCAACGTGATCAGCCTGTCGGGGGCATCGCTGGCGGCCAGCACCGGATGCACCTTCTCAGTCAACGTGCTCGGCATCGCTGGCGGGGACCAGAACAACACTACCGGCAACGTGACCTCAACCGAAGGCGGAACAGGCGGAACCGCGTCAGCTACCATCAACGTAATAGCCCCGCCGACGCTCAGCCTCGCGTTCAATCCCACTACCATTGCGCTGAGTGCGACGACTTCGTTGCAGTTCACCATTACCAATCCGGCGGCGAATACGACTGCTCTGAACGGGGTTGCCTTCACCGACACGCTGCCTGCGGGGCTCACGGTGGCCAGCAATGGCGGCGCGAGCCAGTGCGGCGGAACGTTGACTACGACCAATCCCACGACCATCCACCTCGCGGGCGCGACCGTCAACCAAAACAGCCAGTGCGTTTTTAGTGTGACGGTAACGGGAGCGGTTGCCGGCAACTACAGCAATTTGGTCTCCGGCGGCGGCGCGATCACTTCGACTACCGGCGGCATCGGTGCAACTGGCCCCGCCAGCAACACGGCCAATCTGACTGTGGCTGCGCCACCGGTCATCACGAAGTCTTTTGGCGCAAGCACCGTGCCTAAGAGCGGCACCGTCTCACTGACATTCAATATCAACAATCCGAACACTACGGCAGCGCTGACCGGTATCGCCTTCACCGATAACCTGCCTTCGGGATTGTTTGACGGCAATCCGCCCAACCTAAACAACACCTGCGGCGGAACGGCCACGGCCAACGCGGGAACGACCGTGATCACGCTCTCGGGCGCAACACTGCCTGCCAACAGCAGTTGCTCGGTTACCTTGAATATATTGGGCGTTTCGGCAGGAGTGAAGAACAACAGCGTTCAGGTAACATCGAACGAGGGCGGGACGGGCAACACGTCGAATGCTTCGGTTACGGTGGTGTATCCGCCGGTTCTCATGAAGTCGTTTGGCACAGCCAGCATTCCGCTGAACGGCACGACTTCACTGACCTTCTCGCTGAGCACGATCAATGCAACCACCACGCTGACGGGCATCTCCTTCAGCGATCCGTTGCCCGGGGGCTTGATCATCTCTACACCCAATGGGCTGACGAGCAACTGCGGCGGCACCGTTACCGCTACGCAGGGAACCAGCGTCATCAGCCTGTCGGGCGGAACGTTGGCGCCTTCCACCTCCTGCAATATCGTGGTCAACGTGACCGGCACAGCCGTGGGAACACAGAACAACACCACAAGCGCGGCGACCTCGATTGAGGGTGGCACGGGTACAAATGGCATGGCCTCGCTGAATGTGGATGGACCGCCCACGGTGGCCAAAGCTTTCGGCGCGGGCAGCATAGCTCAAAACGGGACGACTACTCTGACCTTCACCTTGACTAATCCCGCGGCCAATCCCGACACTCTGACCGGGATAGGGTTTACCGACAACCTGCAGAGCGGGATTGTCGTCGCCACACCCAATGGACTGACAGGCAGTTGCCTGACGGTGGCGGGAGCGGTCACCAATGCGGGATCGGTTACGGCGGTTGCAGGAAGCACCAGCATCAGCCTCTCTGCATTAGCTCTGACCAGCAACGGCACATGTACGTTTACGGTGAATGTAACGGGAACACTGTTGGGCAACAACATACCTAATACCACCAGCACGGTCACATCCACCAACGGCGGCACGGGCGCTACCAGCAACACGGCAAACTTGACTGTTGGCGGGGCGGATCTTGCGGTGAGTTTGACACATCATCCTGATCCGGCGGCATTCGGCGGCAAATTGATTTTTGTGGCTACTGTGACCAATCACGGGCCCAGCAGCGCAAATGTAACGTTTCAACAGACCTTTACCGGAGCGCAATACCTGGTATCGGCCAGCTCTACGTTGGGAAGCTGCGTTGCCGCAGAACCGGTAAACTGCAACCTGGGGAGTATGTCCAACGGTCAAACAGCAACTGTCACAATCGTGGTAACGCCGTTGCTGGGAAGGACCGTTATGGGAACAGCTACAGTGACGCCGGACGTAACAGATCCGAATCCGAACAATAATACGAACAGCAGTACGGCCCGAATCAGGATTAAGCCGCAACATTTTTAGAAACAGTGCTCAGTACCCGGTTACCGTAAAAGCCTCGACGCAAAGTCGGGGCTTTTGCTTTTATAGCAATTCCAGACTTGTTGTATCTGCGCGGCACCGCGGATGAAGCAACTGCGTGAGAGGTCTCACCAGCTCACCCCTCGGCAGGAATCGGCTGTTGTTGCCTTGCGAGTTACCTGCCCGCCAAGTCAGGGTGATGGAAGCGGGGGTACTTGCTGGTAGTGGGCAAAGTGCGTGCGAGGAGAACAGGAGCCCCGTCATTATTGAGGAAAATCGCTCCGAGGTTAAGGACTAGCTGAGTAGTCTTGACTATTGTCATACTTGTAAACAGCGGTGGAAGTCGTGCAAACTTCTACTGTAGTCCAACTATCTTAGGACCATAGAATTTCGGCACAAAAGGGATTCCTCTCCCTCTTTGCGGGATCGGAATGACAAGAAAGCCGATACAGTAATTATGGAATCACTATAGAAATCGCGATTGGCAATGAGTTGTCAAGGAGCTGAGGGGCACACAAGGTCCCCGGCATTCTCGAATGCCCAGGACAAAGATGAACCATAAACGCGAGGAAGTCAGCCTTTTGGGGCCAGAGTGGTACCACTATTATGGCGCTCAATATCCTTTTGCCTTATCCACAACGTTGCGCAAAGGCTGCTTGGCCAAATAGAGGCGCAAATTGTCTGCGATGAGAGCGTAGTGCCGCTCCCACAACTTTGCGGTGAGGGCGGCGGTGTGAGGCGTGATCAAAAGATTCTCCAACGACCAGAAGGGGGATTCGGGCGGCAAAGGTTCGGTGGAAAATACGTCGAGAGCGGCGCCGGCAATCTGCTTTTTCTGCAGGCACTCCAGAAGCGCCTGTTCATCAATCAGCGCGCCCCGGCTCACATTAACAAGATAGGCATCGGATTTCATTTTGGAGAGGCGCTCACGGTTGAACAGACTGAGCGTGCTGGGGAGGGTAGGAAGAGTAATGAGCACGAAATCGGCACGAGGGAGAAGGCGGTCAAGCTCGCTCATCGCATATACTTCGTCCGCACCTTCGGCGCCTTTGTGCACGTCCTCACGGACTACGATTATTTTCATGCCAAAGGCCCTGGCGCGCGGAACC
Organism: Terriglobales bacterium; assembly: GCA_035487355.1. Classification (NCBI taxonomy): domain Bacteria; kingdom Pseudomonadati; phylum Acidobacteriota; class Terriglobia; order Terriglobales; species Terriglobales bacterium. The sequence goes on from DATHMF010000089.1 coordinate 18,101, forward strand.
ACTTCGCGGCCAATGCTGCCTGCGCCCAGCAGAAGCAACGTTGCATCGGCGAGTTCGCGGGGCATGGGAGATTCCTGAGACATATCGCCTTGTCCCCATTTGCGCTGCGCCTGGTACCGAAATGCGGAGGGCAGACGCTTGGCCAGCGCCAGCATGAACGCCATAGAGTGCTCGGCGACAACCATGCCGTGAATGGTGCGTCCGTTGGTGATGACTACGTCGCTGGCGATGACCTCAGGCAACATGAATTGATTCACGCCGGTCGAAGGCGAATGGATCCAACGGAGTTTTTTGGCGCGCTGGAACTGCTCGAGACGCAAAGATGTGCCAACGAAGATTTCAGCGTCGGCGAATTCCTCGTTTATGCGATCGTAGTCAAGAAGCTGGACAACTTCCACGCCAGGAAACCCGGCACGAAGGCGGTCGGCCATCCAGGTGGGAGCGTTCCATAGTGGGAAACGGTGAGGATGGACGAGAAGAAGTTTCAAGTTTCGAGTTTCAGGTTTCAAGTTATCAGTTCCCAGTTTTTTCGCCGCGGATGAACGCGGATTTTCCAAATCCTTCAGAGAATGCCTTGCGGCTGCGTGTACGACCGACACATCCTCGGGGTCCTTCGACTCGGGCGTTCGCCCTCGCTCAGGATGACAGACTTAAATTAGACGTTCAATTTTTTAAAACTCGTAAATCATTACCGGTCATATCTTTAGGCTCGGATATATCAAGCATCGCTAGTATTGTTGGTGAGATGTCTCGCAGGGCTCCATCGGGACGCAAGGAGTATTGCTTTGCATCTTCGCTCACCAGGATCAGGGGCACGGGATTGGTGGTGTGCGCGGTATGCGGACCACCGCTGACGGGATCAACCATCAGCTCGGCGTTGCCGTGATCGGCGGTGATGAGCATTGCACCTCCACGCTGGCGCAGCGCGGTATGAATGCGTCCCAGGCAGGCGTCTACGGTCTCGACGGCTTTGACTGTGGGCTCAAGTTTCCCGGAGTGGCCTACCATATCGGCGTTAGCAAAGTTCACGATGACGACATCGAAGGTTGCATCTTCAATCGCTTTGACGACAGCGTCGGCGATGCCCGAGGCGCTCATCTCAGGTTTGAGATCGTAGGTCGCAACTTTTTGTGAAGGGACGAGCACGCGGTCTTCTCCAGGAAAGGGTTGCTCGACGCCACCGTTGAAGAAGTACGTAACGTGGGCATACTTTTCTGTTTCTGCCACGCGCAGGTTGCGCATGCCAAGATTGCCCATGACATTAGCCAGGATATTATTCAACGACTCGGAAGGCACGACCACCGGCAGGGTGAATTTCTTGTCGTACTCGGTCATGCAAATGTATTTGAGATTTTTGGGAATGCGGCTGCGCGGGATGGCGGCATCGAGCGCTTCGGCGTCGGGCAGGTCGCCGCCGGCTTCTTTGCTGATTCCACTTTCCCGGGCGAGGCAGCGGGCGATCTGACGGGCACGATCGGCGCGGAAGTTGAAGCTGATACAGACATCTTCGTCGCGGATGGATGCTACCGGTTCGCCGCGATTATCAATGCAGACAAAGGGAACGATGAATTCATCGGTGACGTCTTTGTTGTAGGAGTCTTTAATTCCCTGCACCGGATCCACGTAACGTCCACCCTCGCCGCGACCTTCGACCATGGCGGAGAAGGCTTTATCTTCGCGCTCCCAGCGGCGGTCGCGATCCATAGCGTAGTAACGGCCGCTGACGCTGGCCACTTTGCCGCCGAACTCGCGCATCTTCTGCTGGAGCTGCTGCAAGTAGAGGACGCCGTTGGTGGGCAAGGTGTCGCGGCCATCCATGAAAGCATGGACGAAGACGCGGTCCACACCGTTTTGCTTGGCCATCCGCAACAAGGCATAGAGATGGTTCTGATGTGAGTGCACACCGCCATCGGAGACCAAACCAAATATATGCAGGCGGCGTCCACCGCTGCGCGCGTGCTTGATGGCATCGAGAAGAACCGGATTGCTGAAGAACTCTCCGTTCTCGATCATGACGTCAATCTTGGAGATATCCATGGAGACGACGCGACCGGCGCCGATGTTAAGATGGCCGACTTCGCTGTTACCCATTTGTCCGTTGGGCAGGCCGACGTAGCGTCCGCTGGTGTGAATGAGCGTGTTCGGAAAATCACGCAGAAGCTGATCGTAGTTCGGTTTGCGCGCCAGGGCGATGGCATTGGCCTTGGTTTCGGCGCGAAAGCCCCAGCCATCAAGAATGATAAGAACAAGAGGTTTGGGTCGGGTTGGCATTTGGATTCAGTGAAGCTCGATTGTAAAGGAATTTTTCGGCAGTTTCAGGCGGTACCAGGCTTCAGCTTGATATTTGATCCTTCTTTCGGACGTGCAGCAGCTTCTGGACCTCTGCGATAACGGCGCCGGATTCATCTTTGACCTCAACCATGAACGTTCGTTCTATCTTCTCTTCGGTTTTCAGTGCCTGCCTGATCTCTTCGATCTGCTCGCCGGACAAGTGGAAAATGGCGGAAACTTTGCCTTTACCGGGCTTGCGGAAGCGGATGCTGGCGGACTTGTCCCAAACGATGTAGTCCCGCCCCAAATTCTCGATCAGCATAAGCATGAAAAACGGATCGGTCATGGAATACAGCGAGCCTCCATAGTGGGTGCCAACGTAATTCGAGTTCAAGCGACGGAGCTTCATTTCCACCGCAATCTCTTTCCAGTCGGGCTGCAGGCGCTTTACCCTGATCCCCGCGCCCAGAAAGGGCGGCCAAAGATTCATTAGCATTCGCATGTGGCGTTTCAAGGCTTTCTTCACAATATGCTCCTGCTGAAGTTAGCAGCTCTAATCAATAGAACCAACCCTGCCACGAGGGCACACGCAAACAGCAACTGAGTAAGCATCAAGCTCATGGCAATGACCGACCAAAGCCAGAAAGAGAGCCGATCACGCGCATTGGCCGAGGGCAATGCCTGATCTAATTTAAGTTGCCCACGCAACGTGCCAACCTCAACATCTAACAATGACTCTTGAAACACGCTGGAATACAGGTTCAACGAATGGCGTCCGCGAATGAACGCCGCATATACGCGCCGGGGCGCGAAGAGCTCTCCCATGGCGAGTGCACCCAGATTCAATTGCCATGCCGCGTAATAGCTCTTGCAGCCGGAAGCAATCTCCCAGGCCGCGATTTCAGCCTCTCCGGTCAGGCTGGTATCGTATTCTGTCAAGATGTGGTGGATGTCGTGCAATTTGACCGCTCTCACGCGGGCCTTGGTGTTGGGGAAATAGATAGGAAGCGGGCCTGCTTGAACCTTGACCCATTTACTGTTGTATCCGCCATCGCCGAAATTGTTGGTTTGAAAATATTGTGCGCGAGCGTCGCGAACCGTAAGAGTTGGAGCATAGCGGGGCATGCGGAATTTCTATTTCATATTTTACTTTGGTGAGACTGAGTTCTAAGCTGCGATGAACGGGATTGCCACCAGCACAACCCACATACCTGCAGTTTGAATGCGATTCATCCGCTCCTTCAAAATAGAACGCGCCAGGATCACAGTGACCACGGGATACAACGATGAAAGCACGGCGGCGACATCGAGCCTGCCGACTTGCGTGGCCATCATGAAGAAGCCGTTGCCCAGGGTATCCAGAATTCCAGTAAGGGCGGCGAGGGGCAGGAGCCTGGCCGGCGGAAGACACGACTCGCGAGTGAAAAGACAAAACACGCACATCAGAAGTGCAGAGGCAAGACGCGCCGTACACAGAGGCCAAAGCACGGCCGAAGCGCTGGCCAGCTTCATGCAGGTGAGAAATCCGCCAAAGCCTAAGCCAGCGATCACAGCAAGACCGATGCCCACGGGACGCTCATGCAGACTTTCTGGCTTAGAGACAAACACAATGCCAATGATGGCAATCACAAACCCCAAGAGCTGGAGTTTGCCGGGTCTGCCTTGCAGCAGAATTCCAATTGCAACCGGAAGCGCGGCCGTAATGACCGCCGCCACGGGAGCGTTGATTCCCATTTTCCCCACTGCGAGCGCGCGGTAAAAGGCGGCGAGGCCGATGCTGCCAAGGAGGCCTCCGGCGATGGCCCACAGGAGCGAATGACGATCGGGTATGGCCTCGTGCTTCAGCAAGGCCAGCGCAAGCACCAAAAGGAAGCCCGTACTATGCGCAGCCACGACGAGACCAAAGACACTGGTGCGCTTGGCGGCGATGCCACCGCTAAAATCTCCTACTCCCCAGGAGGCGGCGGAGGCGAGACTGAGACCTACTGAAGCGAATTGCGTTGGAGCCAAACCCTAAGCTCCTGCTTGAGAGGCGAGATCGCCGTTGCAGTTCAGCGCTGCCAAGCCGGGGAACCTGACGGCATTGCCCAACTCTTCTTCAATGCGGAGCAATTGGTTGTACTTGGCGACGCGGTCGGTGCGTGAGGCAGAGCCGGTCTTGATCTGTCCGGTGCCGGCACCGACGGCAAGATCGGCGATAAACGTATCTTCGGTTTCGCCGGAGCGGTGCGAGGCGACAGAGGTGTATCCGTTGCGGCGGGCCATCTCGATGGCATCCAGGGTCTCGCTCACGGTGCCGATCTGGTTGACCTTGATCAAAATGGAATTGGCAACATCCTCTTCGATACCCCGGGCCAGGCGGTCAGTGTTGGTGACAAACAGATCATCGCCTACGAGCTGAATCTTGCCGCCGATTTCGTGAGTCAGCAACTTCCAGCCGGCCCAATCATCTTCAGCCAGTCCGTCTTCGATAGAGACAATGGGATATTTGCTTACCCAATCGGACCAGTAGCGAACCATCTGCTCGGAGCTGTACTCACTCTTATCCGACTTTTTGAAAATATATTTGCCGTCTTTGAAGAATTCGCTAGCCGCGGGGTCGAGCGCAATCGCCACCTGCTTGCCAGGTGTGAAACCTGCCGCCTGAATTGCTTCCACAACTAGCTCAATCGCTTCTACGTTCGACTTCACCGAGGGAGCGAATCCGCCTTCATCGCCCACGCCGGTATTGTATCCGCGCTTCTTGAGCACGCCTTTCAGGGTATGGAAGATTTCCGCGCCCCAGCGCAGCGCCTCAGAAAACGAAGGAGCGCCCACGGGCATGACCATGAATTCCTGAAAATCAACGTTGTTATCGGCATGCGCCCCGCCGTTCAGAATGTTCATCATAGGAACGGGCAGAGTGCGCGCATTGACTCCACCGATATAACGGTAGAGCGGCATTCCCAACGATGCAGCAGCGGCACGGGCTGCGGCCATGGAAACTGCCAGCAGAGCGTTGGCACCCAGGCGGGCTTTGTTTTCGGTGCCGTCGAGCGAGATCATCTCTGCATCGAGGGCGCGCTGGTCGGTGGCGTCGAAGCCGCCGAGCGCGTTGGCGATCTCCGTTTCAATATTCTCCACCGCCTTGAGCACACCCTTGCCCAGATAACGCTTTTTATCGTTGTCGCGTAGCTCAACCGCTTCGTGTTCGCCGGTAGAGGCTCCGCTGGGAACGGCGGCGCGTCCTAAAGTTCCGTCGCTCAGGCGAACTTCCGCCTCTACTGTAGGATTGCCGCGTGAATCAAGAATCTCGCGGCCATGAATGCTTATGATGGAAGTGGCCATTTTTTTAGTCCCTTAAATAGTTTTAAATGAAACCTTAATTATAAAGCAGTGAGTAGTGCTCAGTACCCGGTACTCAGTACTCAGAAATTAGCTTTTGGCTCTGTTTTGTTCATGCGCTTCCTGGCAGGATCTGCACGTGAAACTACGGAATGAGCACCACTTTGCCGAATTGGGAGCTGTTTTCCAGATACTCGTGGGCGGCGCGGGCTTCTTTCAGAGGAAAGCTGCGGTCGAGCACTGGCTTTAGTTTCCCGCTGAAGATGTGGCGCAATACTTCGTACATCTCACCCATGGTTCCCATGTAGGAACCCAAAAAGGAAAGCTGGCGGGCAAATAAGAAGCGGATATCGAATTTAGCTTCGGTGCCGGTGGTGGCGCCGCAGGTGACGAGTTTGCCTCCGGGTTTCATGGACTTCATGCTCTCCATCCAGGTGGCTGATCCGACGTGCTCGAAGACGATATCCACTCCGGCGCGGCCGGTGATTTTCTTGACCTCTTCGGAAATTGTCTGCTTGTAGTGATTGATGCCAAAATCGGCGCCAAGTTGGAAGCCTTTGGCCAGCTTCTGCTCGTCACCGGCTGTGGTAATCACCGTAGCGTTGAAGAGCTTGGCAATCTGGATGGCAGCACTGCCTACACCCGACCCCGCTCCCAAGACGAGAACAGTATCGCCGGGCTTGATGGCGCACCGGCCCACCAGCATGTGCCACGCGGTAGTAAAGACCAGAGGAACACTGGCTGCCTGCTCGAAGGTAAGCTGTGCGCTCTCAGGAACAGGAACCACGTTGACACGGGACACCGCGATGTATTCGCAGTTGCCGCCGTCGCCAGAGTAACCGAGGACGCTGAAGTCACGGCAAAAATTCTGGCGTCCGCCGACGCATTCGACGCAGTGGCCGCAGAAAGTCATGGGAGCCAGCAGTACACGCTCACCAACTTTCAGGTCTGTGACATATTCGCCCAGTTCGGCGACCTCGCCGGCGATGTCGCTGCCATTGATATGCGGCAGCTTGATGCCGGGCAGTCCTTTGCGAATGAAGAGATCAAGATGATTCAGGGCACAGGCCTTGACCCGAATGAGTACATGGTCTTTGCGAAGCTGCGGGTCGGGGACATCTTCGTATTGCAAGACCTCAGGACCGCCGAATTGGTGGAAGCGGATTGCTTTCATTTTGCTCCTAATTTCGCTCCTAGAAGAAAACGACATTATAGAGCAGGCGGCTAGCACTCAGCTCTAAGTAGCCTGTAGCTGTTAGCTGTTAGCTTTTAGCTCTTAGCTTGGAGACGCAGCAAGCTGCGTCTCTACGATAGAGTCTCTACGATAAAGCGTTTTGGTTTCTCGGCTGTGAGTCTCACGAGAAGCGGCCTTTCGGCACTTCCCTTTCCAGCGATACAATTGAAGACGTGATCGATATCTACGAAGAGATCGTCAAGCTGAGGCGCGAGGGGCGCAAAGCTGCGCTGGCCACTATTATCAACGTGCGCGGCTCGATTCCCTCTTTCCAGTCGGCCAAGATGCTGGTGCGCGATGATGGCTCGATAATGGGAACGGTAGGCGGTGGCTGCGTCGAGGCCGAGGTCTGGCAGGCGGCGCGCGAGGTCATCGAAAAAGAACGTCCGACCACTCTTACATTTAATCTGAATCACGACCCGAAATACGACACCGGGCTGGTGTGCGGCGGGACGCTGGAAATTTATGTCGAGCCGGTGCTGCCGACTGCGTTGCTCTACCTGTTTGGGGCGGGCCACGTCGCGGTGAATGTTTACAAGATCGCGCTGCAGGCGGGATTTGACGTTATTGTGATTGACGACCGTGAATCCTATGCCAATCGCGAGCGCTTTCCTGAGGCCCGCGAGATCCATGCCGAGGATTTTGAGAAAGTTTGCGCCCAGTTTATCCCCAACGAAGGCGACTTTATGGTCATCGCCACGCGCGGACACCGCGATGACATGCGCGTGCTGCGCTGGGCGGTGGAGACCCCTATCCGCTACCTGGGCATGATCGGCTCGCAGCGCAAGTGGATTGCGATTTGCGACGAGCTGGAACGCGAAGGCATTGCCCGCGAAAAACTCGACCGCGTGCACTCACCCGTGGGCCTGGATATCGGCGCGATTACGCCGGAAGAAATTGCCGTGGCCATTGTGGCGGAGATGATTGCTATCCGGCGACATGCGGAGGCGGGTGTGAAAAGGAAACGTGTGGAGCGTAAGGTGATTGGAACCTAGCTCCCAGCTCCAAGGAAAAGCAACTGCTTACCGCGGATTTCACGGATAACGCGGATTAGTAATTCATCGCAGAGGACGCAGAGGATTTTTTAATCCGTGCTCAGCAGGCATTCTCTCTGGTAATCTTCTAAGTCATGGCACGATCACCGAATTTTGCCGGCCTGATTCTGGCTGCGGGGGATTCTTCACGCATGGGCCGCGACAAGGCCCTGCTTCCCTGGCGGGGTAAAACATTCCTGGCAGCGGCCATAGAATCGCTGGCTCCGCATACGGAGTTGGTAATCGTGGTAGCCGGCAAAAATTCCGAGTCGCTGAAACCGATTATCTATCCTTTCGCTGGGGTCTATCTCGTGGAAAATCCCACGCCTGAACTGGGACAGTTTAGCTCACTGCAAATCGGATTGCGCGAGGTGTTGAATCACGGCCGCGATGCTGCCATTGTGACTTTAGTGGACCGGCCTCCGGCGCAACCTGCAACCGTGGAGAAACTGCTGGACCGATTTTTGCAGGTCGTTCCGTTGGGCTGGTGGGCGGTGATACCAGAGTTCAACGGACATCATGGGCATCCCATCGTTGTAGGCCGCGAGATGATCGAGGCATTCCTGAAAGCGCCAGCCTCCTCTACCGCACGCGAGATCGAGCACTCGTTGCAAAAGATCATTGACTACTTCCCAGTCAGTGACCCGGCGGTGACTACAAACATCAATACGCCCGAGGAATATGAACAACTTCAGCGATAAGAGGGGCCCTATTCCCATTTCTGAAAAAGTTATTTCCCTTTCTGAAAAAGCTACTAGATTTATTGATGCCATCGTGGCGCTGCGCCCGGCGATTGCCGTATTCGATTGCGATGACACGCTGTGGAAGGGGGATTCGGGAAAAGGTTTTATGGATTGGGAGATTGAAAATAAGATCGTCTCCGATAAAGTGGCCGCCTGGGCCCGGGTGCGTTACGCCGAGTACGTGCAAGGTAAAGTCAGCGAGGAAGACATGTGCGGCGAGATGGTAGCGTGGCATAAGGGGACCGAGATTGCTGTGCTGGAAGACGCTGGAGAGCGCTATTTCGTGGAAAGGGTGGAAAAGCAGGTTTTCCCCGAGATGCAGGAGTTGGTGGCGCGCCTGATCAACGCGGGCTGCGATGTCTGGGCGGTTTCCTCAACGAATGAATGGGTGATCCGCGCCGGCGTGAGTCGCTATGGCATACGCGCCGACCACGTGTTGGCGGTGAGTCTTGAGAGTAAAAACGGAATTGCAACAGAAAAGCTGATCCGGGTGCCGACGGGTGAAGGCAAGGCTGTGGCCGTGCGGCAATTCATCGGCGGGCAGGTAGACATGGTCTTCGGAAACTCAGTTCACGATGCCGCTATGCTGGGGCTGGCGCGGCACGCGTATGCTGTTAATCCCAATCCTGATCTGAAGCGGATTGCGCAAGAGCGGGGATGGACGATCTACGAGCCGGATTGAAGAAGCAGTCAGTACTCAGCATTCAGCACTCAGCCCCGATACCGCTTTCGTGACTACGGGGGGCGCCCCGAGTTCAAGGTGGGCCAACAGCTCGCCGAAACGAATCCCGAACCAGTAGTGAAAACTCCACGACGAGCTAAGGTTCCGGAACGTCCTGATCCGCAGGACAGGCCGCGCACATCGAATAGGCCTATGACACCGAAGGACCGGAGTCTTCAAGGCACACAAGAACAATTAGAAGGTATGGAACAGTATCAGGAGGACAAGGTAAAACAAGGAGCTGGAGCTGGTGAACGAGATGAACAACCGGGAGGCTATGGCGTCAGCAAGAGTAAGAGTGACCAGGCTGCCCAGCAGCGTCGCGGCAAAATCAGAAGTTTGAAGGACGCAGTGGAAGACGAGAAGCAAAGGAACGCAGAAGAGGACGTCACTGTTATCTTGTGTCGTTTGATCTTTTGACGTTAGCTATGGCGGCACGAAGGGTATCAATGGCCAGGGCGGCGGCGTGATTTGATTCGGGATTCAATCCACCTAAACCGGCAGTAAGGTCTTCGCTGCTGAGTTTTTTTGCGTAATCGAGAGTCCGATTGGTGACCAACTCAGTTAAAAGTGACCCGCAGGCGATGGAGGCAACGCATCCTTTGGCGCGAAAGCGGGCTTCAGTGATGTATCCATCCTTGAGTGTCAGCGTGAGGCGCAGCACATCGCCGCACACGGGGTTTTCCAGTTGCGCCGAAGCCGTGGGAGCAGGCAGGTCGCCCGCGTTGCGGGGGTGTTCGAAGTGATCGAGAAGTTGAGGTGAGTACATTATGAACGACTTACGGCACGAATAAAGAGGCTGCGGAAAAGCATCTATTTTGGCGCTCCGCTTCGCTGCGCGCATGCCTGCGGCAGCGCGGAAGTATTAGTTTCCAGCAACTTACGGCACAGCTAAAGCTGTGCCCCTCCGAAAGATCGCGCGCAAATTGAGTTTTTCAGCAAGGTCTGAAGTCATGCCCCCATCCGGAAGCTAATTTACATTATTCTAGCTGCATGCATTCTAATTACATTCCGCGACGGGTGGTATCGTTGCAGCCCAGCGCCACGGTCACGCTTGAGCGCCTGGGGCTGCTGGAGCGCGTAGTAGCCTGCACCAAGTGGTGTGGCGATGTTTGTCCACAAATCGCCGATCAGGCCCACACCATTGTTGCCGACTCGTGGACGGCCAAATCGGCAGATATTCTCGCCGCGCGTCCTGATCTGGTGATTGCTTCGGTTCCTTACCAGGCAGAGGCAGTGGGCGAAATCCTGAAGGCCGGAATCATGTTTCTGGGGCTGGCGCCACATTCGCTGCATGACATCTACACCGACATCGCTGCCATAGCCCGCATCATGGGAGAGCAGGAGGGCGGGCAGAAGGTTATTGGCGAGATGCAGGCGGAAATTCAACGGATCAAAACTACAGCCGAGGACGGCTGTGCCACACTTTTTTCTGAGGGCTCCGCTGCCCAGCGGCCTTTGGTTTTTTGTGAGGAGTGGGGCAAACCCGTCATTCATTCGCAAACCTGGGTAGCGGAACTGGTGGAAGCCGCTGGAGGCAAGTTCCTGGGCACCGCGGGAAGCAAAACCGATGCGGAGACCGTTAGCGCGGCGGATCCTGATGTGATGGTCATGGCCTGGTGTGGTGCAGGAGACCGGGTGCCACTGGAAAAGATCATCGAGCAGCGGGGCTGGGAAGGTTTAGCAGCCGCGCGGGAGCGCCGCATCTACTGCGTGCCCGACGAATTTCTTAACACACCCGCGCCTACGCTGATGGATGGATTGCATGCGCTGGCAGGAATTATTCATCCGGAGATATTTCCTGCGCACCCGAGAGTGAGGCGGATTGAGCATTGAGTCATTGAATCATCGGGTCATTTGGTCATTGAAGAATTGAGGAATCGGGTAATTGTGCAATTCAATCATTCCCTCCCCTCCTGTTACACTCACAAAATGCGTTTCGGAAAAATCCCAGCTTGTTGGATGGAGGCCGCACGATGAAGCAAGTGGTGGCGGCGCTGATCCTGGGCAATGACGGCAAGCTGCTTATCTGCCAGCGCACGAAGCACCAGTCTCTACCGCTGAAGTGGGAGTTCCCCGGAGGCAAGATCGAACCTGGAGAGCAGCCACGGGAGGCCCTCCGCCGCGAGTTGGAAGAGGAGCTGGGAATACAGGCACAAATAGGCGAAGAGGTAGCCCGCGTTCGGCATACTTACCAGAACGGAAATGTAGTTGATCTGCGCTTTTACCTGGTGCGTGAATACGATGGTAAATTGGTAAACCGGATTTTCCGCGACATACGCTGGGTTGAGCTTAAAGAGTTGCCGGGGTATGACTTTCTGGATGCGGACATTGGCCTGGTACACGATCTTGCAAGCGGCAAGTTATCGCTGCCGGCTATTTCTTCTTCATCGTCCGCAGAATTGTAATCACCATATCGGCGGTGATGATGCCGGCGAGCTCTCCTTTTTCATCTACCACGGGCAGGCTGAGCAAGTTGTATTTGTCGAAAAGCTCCACAACCTCGTCTTCGCTGGTTTCGAGCCGGCAGGAGATCAATTCAGGAGAAGAAATTTCCTTCAACGGAGTGGCTGGCGGCGCAATCGCGACGCTGACCAGGGGCACGGTGCCGACCAATTTGTTGGACTCATCCACCAGGTGGAGTGTGCTTAGAGTTTCTCTGCTGCCCTCGAAGGTGTAGAGGGCCTGGATAGCATCGGCAGCCGTGGCCTGGGGCCCAAAAGAAAGGAGGTAGGTGGTCATGCGACCGGCAGCAGTGTTTTCCGCATGCTCCAGCAGCTCTTCCACACTCTCGCGCTCTTCCGGTTCCATTTCCTCCAGAATTTCTTCGGAGGTTTCTTGCGACAGATCGGCAAGCAGGTCGGCGGCAGCGCTGGGGTCCATTTCTTCTACGATGTTGGCGGCACGGTCGTAATCCAGCGACTCCAAGATGGAAACTTGCATTTTAGGATCAACTTCTTCCAGAGCCCCAGCAGCCACTTCTTCATCAAGGGTTTCAAAGACAGCTTCGCGCTCGGCCGGGGCCAAATCTTCCAGAATGTCGGCAATATCCGCAGGATGGAGCTTGGAAAGACGAGTATGCTCGATGCGAAGTTTGACCCGGCGTGCCGGGTCGGTCTCGATCAGATCAACGAACTCCCAGGGAATGATGCGAGGAGGAATTTTTTCAAGTAAAGGCCGCAACGCAGGCCAAGGCACAACACCCTTGAGCAATCGCCGGACAGCGCCGCGCGCGCCTACATCAACGCCGGTGACTTTCAGCGCAATGTGATGATTGACGGCAACCGGCTCCAGATCAACATCGTTGACGCGTACAACCTTACGTCCGTGGACGTCTATGATCTGCTGGTCGAGCAGGTCGCGCTCCAAAAATAAATATCCTTCCGGACCCTTTCCGGAAAATTCCTGCCAGCCGCTGGAAGCAAGCGAAGATCGCAAGGAACGGCTTTCGACCGATTGCAAGGCATCGCGCAGAAGAAGACGGTCACCGTGTTTGGTGCGCACTACGATGCCGGCGATGCGGACCGGATCTTCCTGAGGAGAAATCGCCAAGCCACGCACACGACCAGCAACCGCGCCCGAAGAGTCTACTACGGGCGCGCCCAGCAGTTCGGTGAGCGCAACATTGGCCATGATTTAAGGATGCCTTGATTTCAGAATACCGTGGAGCGCAGCAAGAGGCCAGCTATTTTCGATGAATTAGATGGGTACCTTGAGGATTGAGCGATTGGGTCATTGAATCATTTAGTCATTGGGTTGGGTCAATTACCAAGCTTACTTAATGACTCAATGGTCCGATGACTCAATGACTCAATTCTTCTCTTCCACCACCAGCTCGCCGTTTTCGATGTGGACGCTTTTGACAAAGTCAGGCAGTTTGAGCTGCTCCCGGTTTTCGGGTTCGGCGAGCTTTTTCTGGAGGACATCATTGACAAGCGAAACCGGAACGATGAAATCGCCCACTTTAAAGCCAGTGGGATCGAAGGTCACATAGCCATCCTTGCTGCCCAGGCGACCAGAAACCGTAATGTAAACATCCTTGCCGTAGAGGTTTGTAGTAAATTGGCCAGTAACCTGGTCGCCATGAAAATTTACATCCACGGGATGAACGGGTGTGTTTTCAGCGACTTGGGAGTTAGGCGTTAAGTTCGGAGATTTTTGCTGGCTGGCGGCAGGCGAGGTTGTTCCGGAATCTGGCTCGGCAAGCTGTTGGGAAAAGGCCGCTGATATTTCATCGGACGTGAAATGGGCTTGTGTGTTTTGGCCACTCGACAGTTCATTCAGCTTCCGGTTGAACGATTCTGCCTGTTCCTTGGTCTCTTGCGGGGTCATGGGAAGCGAAGGGCGCGAGGGCCGGCGCAACATCATAAAACCGACCAGCACCAAGGTTCCCATCACGACCCAGAGGAAAATCTTGTAAAAACTAACAAAAAGGTTGGGTTGCCTAGGCATAAAGTGCATTCTAGTGCAGTTTTTCACGGGGAATACCGTAAAATAAACACTCAGCGTTGACATTTAAGAGTTCGACAGGCAAACTGTCGCCTTCCACCTACTTTGCAAGATGCAATTGGGTTTAGACAGTTCAAACAAATTGCCGGTTCAACAAGGTTGACAGCAAACGTGAAAATAGCCGGAAACCGGGTCTCGTACACGCTGGACTCCACACTCGAGAGCGTGAATCGTGCCGAACAGACCGCTGAGAACATGGCGGCCAGGGCGGGTTTCTCCGAGGACGACTGCCATCGTATTTCGATGGCGGTGCGGGAGGCGGCAGTCAATGCCGTACTGCACGGCAACGCTTACGATCCGCGCAAGAAGGTGCGGGTTGCGTTTGAGAATACCGGAGAGGCGCTGGTGATCACCATCGCCGATGAAGGCCCGGGGTTGTGCGAGAAGGATGTGCCCAACCCACTGGCGCCGGAAAATTTGCTGAAGCAATCGGGGCGTGGTATTTTCCTCATTCGATCTTTTATGGATGACGTAAAGTTCCGCACCCTTGAGCCCGGCACCGAAATTACTTTAATCAAGCATGTTCCCGGAAACTCGGCGGGACACACGGAGGAAGCAAAGTGACCATGAAGGCCAGTACGCGGCAAGTAGACGGCGTGACCGTCGTAGACCTGAGCGGACGAATTACGCTCGGCGAAGGCAGCGTTGTGCTGCGGGATACGGTGCGCGATTTGATCTCCCACGGGGACAAGAGAATCCTGCTGAACCTGGGAGACGTTACCTACATTGACAGCTCAGGCATCGGCGAACTGGTGAGCGCCTTCACCACTGTCCGCAACCAGGGCGGCGAGCTGAAGTTGCTCAAGCTCACCAAGAAAGTCCATGATCTGCTGCAAATCACCAAACTGTACACCGTCTTCGACGTCAGGGACGACGAAGCCCAGGCCATCGCGTCATTTAAGAAATAATTGAGTCATTGAACCATTGAGTCATCGGGTGATTGGGTCATTGTGTAATTTGGTAATTGTGCAATTCAAAAATTACTTCAATTACGCAATTACCCGATTACACAATTATTCAATCCGATTTTCATGCGCATTACCCGCCTAGACCGCACTCAAGTTGACGCCGAATCACAGGCCGTCTATGACGACTTCATGAAAGAACGCGGCAACGTGCCGAACATGTTCCGCAGCGCCGCCCACCGGCCGGAGATCATGCGCACCATGGTGGCGCACTTCCGCGCGGTCATGAATACCGGCACGGTCACCAAGAAATTGAAAGAACTGGTGATCGTACGTACTACCCAACTCAACCGCTGCGAGTATTGACTGGCCTCTCATACCGTCTTGGCAAGACGGCTGGGCTGGACGGACGATCAGATTACGAATCTCACAGATTTTGAGAAGCGCTCCGACTTCACGGAAGCAGAGAAAGCGGCTTTGCGCCTGACGGAACGCATGACCCTGGACGCACACAAAGTAGACGAAGAGTTGTGGAAGCAGTTGCGTCAACATTTTGACGAGGGTGAAGTCGTGGAATTGTGCGCGGCCATTGGGCTGTTCAATTATTTCAACCGGTTCAATGACGCGCTGCAGATGGAACCAACGAAGTAGGAAGCCCGAAGGAATAAACCGTAGTAGCAAATAAGTTCACCGACACATCCATATTGCCGAAAGGATGCATCAGCCGCTATTTGCTCTCTACACTCACGAGGAAACTATACGTATTGGTGGCTCCGGCCTTCGAAGGCCAATCGCCCTCCGCGCCTAAGAGAAACACTGTTGCCTGGTCAAAGCGGTAATCGATCTTTGCGCTGGACATCCGCGGCACACCCCAGGCGTGGGCCAGGGATTTTGGAAACCCGTCTACGGGTAGCGGGGTACCCTGCGGATATAAATCGAAAGATGCGTCCGAGTTTCCACTCCCTACTGTGATTGAGATATGTAGCGTGCCTCCATTCACAAACCGGCTTGCATCCAGCCTGATAAGCCGGTACTTGTGTTTCCCATCCCCCGGGGCGATGAGAGTTCCCTGGCCGGAAAAACTTTCACCGGGAACCAGGCGGACGGTCGTGTCGGGATTCACACTGACGTCATCGCTGGTAAAGACTTTGGTGGGGGAAGATCCGTTCTTGCCTTGTTGCTTGCGGACCTTGCGTGCGGCGTCGCCCAGCGACTGTCCGCAGCAGACACTGCCGATCAGCAAGAGGATGGACAAAATTCCTGAAGTGAGTCGCTGCATGAAAACCTCCCACGATTACTCCGCTCATTCGTTAGGCCCACGATGTGCGATCCGCAGCCCCAAATTTTCCATAAACCTGAGGCGGGGGCTGAAAAGGCCAGCTTTCGATGAGAGGCTAACAAAAATCTTCTGGAATCGCCATCTTTTAACCCCATACTTCTCACACCAGCCCTTTCTTCAACTCTTCCAGCGGATACTTTGTTCCCCGCCAGGTGATGCCACCGGTCCACTGGGTCACACAAGCTGAGCGCAGCATGGCATAAATCACCAGCACGGTCCCCACCGGATGAGTGAATACATAGAGCGGTGAGATAGGAGCGTGGAAAGACATTGCCACATAGAAACAAAAGATTGCGGCCAGGGCCAGCAAGAAGCCTGCTTTGCTCCATCCGGGGGCCAGTACCGCTCCGGCATAGGGCAGCAAAAAGAAAAAAATCATTGCCAGGATGATGAGCAGCGCTCGCCACCATTGAAATTCAACAAACGCAAAAAAGTTCTTGGTGACGTTGCGGACGAAGCCAAAGGCCCCCACAATCCAGCGGATACTGATCAGACCGGGGCCGAGGGCGCAGCGCTGGGTAAACCCATTTTCTTTGACCAGCTTGCCCAGCTTCATGTCTTCAACTACCTCCATACGCAGCGCGCGAAAGCTCCCTATCCGCTCATAGACGGAGCGGCGGACCATGTTGAATACTCCTCCGCCCATGTACTGGCGCGAGGTGGGATCGGCTGCCTTCCAGGGACGATATCCCAGGACCATAAAGCTTCCGAATAAACTCATCATCATGCGCTCGCCCGGACTGCGCATTTCCATTTCAGGAACCAAAGTGAGGTGGTCGGTGCGTACGGCTTCGGCATAGGCGAGGGCGCGGCGCACCGAATCGGTGCGAAAAATCACATCGGCATCTGTAAACAGCAGCCAATCACCGCTGGCCTGCTGTGCTGCCTTCCACATGGCGTGCGGCTTGCCAAGCCAGTTGGCGGGAAGTTCGGCAATATGAATCACGCGGAGTTTGCCATTGGAAGCCGCAGCAAGGCGATCCATGATCTCGCCGGTGCGGTCGGCGGAGCGGTCATTGACAGCGATGATCTCGTAATTCTTGTAATCCAGATGGAGCAGCGATGTCAGCGCCGATTCGATGTTCTCCGCTTCATTCAACGCTGGAACTATGATGCTCACTCGCGGCTGGAATATTTGCACGTCCCACTCAGGCTGGCTGATATTGGCGATCTTGCGCATACCCCATGCGGTCTCGATCAGCCGCCAGGACCACAGAAAGCCGAGGATGCCCCCGGTGATCCAATAAAACCAATCGGCGTGGAACGCATGAAAGATCATTTGGAACCGACGTCGGCGGGGATTGCTTCCTGGTTGATGGGGACTGCAGGCGCAAAGCGCATGCCGTAGAACAAAACCGCGCCGGAGAATGCACATGCGACCATGGCGGGGATAAAGGCAATCGGTAATGAGCTGTGGTCGGAGATGAATCCCATTAGGGGCGGCGAGGGGATGTCTCCAAGAATGTGAATCACAAATAAGTTTACTGCCACAGCGGTTGAGCGGATGGGTGCGGACACGGAATTAACCAACGCGGCATTGGCCGGGCCGGAGTTGGACATCAAGAAGAATATCGAGAGCAACACGGCCGGATACATGAGAATCCCGGCGTGGAAGATGGCCACGATCATGAAAGGAATGGCAATCAGCACACTCCAGGCCGAGAGCCGGTAGTAAGCCGCCTTATCGCGACGCAGCATCCAGTCACCCAGCCAGCCGCCTAACAGGGTGGCTATTACGCCATCGAAGAGGACGATCCCGCCGAAGATCAGATTGGCTTTGGTAAGGGGGATACCGCGCACGCGCGAGAGAAAAGTTGGCATCCACTGAGAGATTCCTCCGATGGCGAAGGTGAACATGGCCATCCCCAGAGAGATGGTCCAATAGGCGGGATTGCGGATTAATCCCAGCACGGTGGCGCGCTCCGGGGTGGCATGCAGGCGATCAGCGCTGCCCCGCTGCGGCTCGGGCATCAGCATCACCAGCAAGGCCAGGAGGAATCCGGGCAGGGCGGCAACTAGAAACGGCGCCCGCCAGCCGTGCGAAGGCCCGAGAGCGCCTCCAAGCAGATATCCACCGGCAGCCCCCGCCGGGATCGCCATGTAAAGAACTGCCAGCATGCGTCCGCGGTGGTGCTCGGGAAAGAGATCGGAGACCAGCGACGGAGCAATGACAACAAAGCTGGCCTCACCGATGCCGACCAGAGTGTGCCGCACCAGCAAGGCCTGATAGGTGTGCGTTACAGCGGTCAGTAAAGTGGCGCCGCTCCATACAATGGCCCCGCCCGCTACCAGCCATTTACGCGCGTAACGATCGGCTAGGATTCCCACGAATGGCGATGCAGCCACATAACAAAAGAAAAAAACTCCAGTCAGCCAGCCCATATCGGCATCACTGCGGTTAAATTCTTTTTGAACCAGGGGCTGCACGGCGGCGAGCACGTAACGATCCACGTAGTTAAAAAAATTCAGGGCGGTCAATACTGCCAAGGCCAGGAAGGGATAGAGTTTGCTCTCTCGCATGAGGTTATTTTTTGGGCCGGGGATACCGGGCTTCAATCGTAGTCCCAATGCCGCCGCGCGGACGAAACTCCCCGCTCACGACTGCCCAAACTGGCTTGGAGGCCCGAACTACGTCATCGAGCACGCGGTTCACAATGTTTTCCTGAAAGATACCCAGGTTGCGGTAGGTGAAAAGATATTCTTTCAGCGACTTCAGCTCCAGGCAGAGTTTGTTGGGCATGTAGCGGATATTGAGCACACCGAAATCAGGCAGTCCGGTCTTGGGGCAAACCGAGGTAAATTCGGGGACATCCACCACAATCTCGTAGCCAGAAAACTGGTTCGGCCAGGTTTCTATGTCGGGAAACTTCGCGTCTAACCCGGCAGCGGCATGCTCAGGGGTGTAACGGGGCGCTTTAGGCATGTTTTCTATTGTAATGGCGAAGTGTAGGGGAAGAGTGCAGGCCTGACTTCTTTTTGACATGTCGACATGCTTATCGATTCGTTAAGGAGTTTTTCCGACAAAAAAAGGGACTTAATGCACGATGCATGCATCTAACAATAAAAAGCTTACATGCCATTTACGTCTACTTGATTGAAGAGAAAAACCAATTTGGGGCGGGTGAGCCCAGCCGTGCTGGAATCAAAAACAGGAAAATGTAAAGGCGCGTCAGATATACTGAATTGTTTCCCTCTCAACATGCTCCCAGCCAGCCCAGAGCATGAATTTCGGGAAAACGCCAAGGAACCAGGTATTGAGTAAGCGGATTTGGACCATTATTGCCGCCGTGGTTGTGGGTGTGATCATCCTCGCCGCATTCATGACATCGTCACGCGGGGAGCTTCCTGTGCGCACCGAAACGGCACGGCGCGAAACCATCATCAACACCATCCAGACCAACGGAAAGATTGAGCCCATCCAGAACTTTGAGGCCCATGCGCCGGTTGCAACTACAGTCAAGAAGCTGCTGGTCAATGAAGGGGACACGGTAAAAAAGGGAGAGCTTCTGCTGCAGCTTGACGACGCCGATGCCCGCGCCCAGGCCGCCAGAGCGCTCGCCCAAATGCGCAGCGCTGATGCCAATTTGATTGCTACACACACTGGCGGCACACACGAAGAGGTGCTCTCGAACGAGGCAAGTTTGGTGAAAGCGCACGGTGACTTCAGCTCGGCGCAAAGAAATTTAGACGCCATGAGGCGCTTGCAGCAAAGCGGCGCAGCGTCACCGGCGGAGGTTTCTGAGGCAGAGAACCGGCTGCAAACCGCCCAGGCACAGGTAAATCTGCTGGAACAGAAGCTCAAGGAACGATACTCCCAACCCGAAGTACAACGCGTTTTCGCACAAAAGATAGAGGCAGCGACTGCTTATAATGCCGCAAAGGATATCCTCGACAGTTCGAATGTGCGTGCGCCGCAGGACGGAATCGTTTATTCATTGCCGGTGCGGCAAGGGCAGTATGTCAATGCCGGCGATCTGCTGTTGCAGGTAGCCAATCTCTCTAAAGTCCAGGTGCGCGGCTTTGTGGATGAACCCGACATCGGGCGCCTGCAAACTGGACAGAAGGTCTCCATTGAGTGGGATGCCATTCCCGGGCGTATCTGGGAGGGCAAGCTGACCCGTGTCCCTACTACTGTAATTGTGCGGGGCACACGCACTGTGGGCGAAATCAAGTGTGAAGTGGACAACGGCGACGGCAAGCTGCTGCCGAATATCAACGTCAACGTGACCATCCTGACGGCACACGAGAACAATGCGCTTACCGTCTCGCGAGAGGCCATGCATCAGGAAGACCATGTCCATTTTGTTTATCAAATTGTGGATGGCAAACTGAAACGCAAGGACGTGGAAACTTCCATTTTCAACCTTACCCGCATCCAAGTGGTGAAAGGACTCGATGACGGCGCCGAGGTGGCCCTGGGCTCAACCAATGGCACGCCCCTGCAAGCCGGAGTCTCAGTTCACATAGTGCAAGGTACGAATTAATTTTTATAACTTCTTAAAACCAATGAAAAGAAACTTATTAATTGTCGCTCTTATAATGGCTGGCGCCTTTGTAACCAGTACCAGCACTTTTGCCGCTGACGCCATAACCCGCGAAACGCTGGCAGACGGACAGATCAACGACGTTATTGCCACATTGAAATCGCATACCCAATCTTCTCCTCAAGACGCTGAAGCTTTTCATCTGCTCTCGCATGCCTATTTCGAGCTGGAACACTGGGATGACGCCATTAATGCCGAACAGCAGGCGGTTGCGCTGGCGCCTGACAGCAGTGAGTATCACCTCTGGCTGGGCTGCTCTTACGGCAACAAGGCCGAGCACTCGAGTTGGTTTACAGCGTTGCGCTATGCGCGTCGGACACGGGAAGCATTTGAAAAGGCAGTAGAGTTGGACGAAAAAAATGTCGAGGCGCGCCGTGACCTCTCTGAGTTCTACATACTAGCACCGGGGTTCTTAGGTGGCGGCAAAGATAAAGCTTTCGCCCAAGCCGAGAAGCTGAAGGATACCGATGCAGCAGCATCGCACTGGATCAAGGCACGGGCTGCGGAAGAAGACAACAAGAACGACGTGGCCGAGACGGAGTACCGCGCCGCCATCGCGGCTTCTGCCAATCCGGCTGCGGAATGGCTCAGTTTGGCGTCGTTTTACCGGCATAAAAAACGCTATCCGGAGATGGAAGACGCCCTCAACAAGGCCGTAGCGGCTGATGACAAGAAGCCCAGCAACGTGGTCTTTGACGCTGCTTCACAATTGCTGCGTGCAGGACGCAATTTTCCTCTGGCGGCCAGCCTTGCAAACAAATATATCTCCGAAAAAGTGCATGCTTTTGATGCGCCTGTGTTCCAGGCGCATTTCCTGCTGGGGCAAATCCTGGAAAAGCAAGGCGATAAAAACGGGGCCATCGAGGAATACAAGGCCGTTCTGGCCGTCGCCGGCGACTATAAGCGCGCTCAGGACGCTCTGAAACACTTGAAGTAATATTCCGTGATTAGATTCTGTAGGTTTTGTGTGGGCAAGATCCGATGCCCACGCGACGCCGGCGCTACTGAAGGAAACCGGGCGCACAGGCCCCGGGCCTTGTTATACTTCCAGATTCCTTAGATTCCAATAATTTAGGTGATGGTGATGCGAGTCACATTGCGTTTTTCAGTTTGCTGTCTGGTTGTTCTAGCCGTTCTAACATGCACTGCCACGAGTTTGAAAGCGGCGGAACCCCTGGCGTTCCGCCACGCCGTTGATCTGGCGTTGCACCACAGCACCACCATGGCCATCGCCTCGGCTGACCAGGCGCGGGCGCATGCAGCAGTCCAGGCAGGACGCAACCTGTTTCTGCCACGCGTGGAGGCCGGCTCCGGCGTTGCCTACACCTACGGGTATCCACTCAGCCTTGAAGGCTCTGCACCCACCGTCTTCAACGTTACGACACAACAGTTTCTCTTCAATCCCTCACAGCACGAGTTTCTGCGTTCGTACCAAAGCGAGTGGAAGGCCACGACTTTTACCTCTGACGACAAAAAGAACCAGGTCATTCTGGAAACGGCCACAGACTACATTGAACTCGATACTGTCACCTCGATGCTGAGCATTCTGCAGCAGCAGAACGAAGCAGTCCAGCGCGCCGAGCAGGTGGTCGGCCAGCGAGTCAAGGAAGGCGTGGATAGCGAAGTAGAGCTGACCAGGGCCAAGCTGGCCAGCGCCCGCGTGCGCATGAAAGCGGCGCAGGCACAAACCACGGCTGACCTGTTGCGGGAGCGGCTGTCGCAGCTTACAGGATTACCGGTCGCAGAGATCCAAACCGCATCCGAATCCATTCCCAAGCTACCCGGGGTGGATCAGAACGAGGACTTGATGGCGAGGGCCTTAGAGTATAGTCCCGCACTCAAGGGAGCAAACGAACATGCAGAGGCCAGGCATTTCACCGCCAAAGGCGAACACAAAGCGCTCTATCCCAGCATTGATCTGGCCGGCCAGTATGGTTATTTCGCCAAGTACAATCACTTTCAGGATTACTTCAGTGGGACCAGGAAGTTCCGCAGCAATAATGCCGTGTACGGCATGGTGATCCGCATACCAATCTTCAATTCTGCGCAGAAGGCACAGGCAATGGCCGCTGACCAAGAGGCGCTCATCGCCAGGAAGCAGGCAGAAGATGTAAAAGACCAGGTCTCCTCCGACACGCTGAGATTGCAACGCTCGCTTCGCCAGCTTGCCGAAGCGAAGGAGGTAGCGCGGTTGGAACACGAACTTGCCCAGTCCGACGTGGAAGCAGCCCAGGCGCGGCTACAGGCGGGAACAGCTACGATCAAAGACGAACAGCAGGCACGAGTTCATGAACATGAGACCTATATCAATCTGCTGGACGCCTCTTTCACTCTGGATAAGACACAGATGGAATTAATGCGCTCTACAGGCGAGCTGCAACACTGGGCAATCGCTCCGGACACAACTACGCCGAATAGCCCTCCCAGCACGACTACACCCAACCATCCCTAAGCCGGGTCTTTATGAATAAACAGCAGGGTGAATCAACAGCAGGATGACTGAACAACAGCGTAAGCGAAGTGGGTCTGACTCCGCAGATTACGGAACAGAGTTGGGAAACTTTGTGCAACGGATTGTGACCACCATCAAGCCGCGCCTGGCCGTCGAGGACCGCGGTGATGACGGATTTACTCTCGCCCTGGCTCGAGGTTTGAGCGAGAACGGGTTCGGCAAACTCATTACCTGCGACTCAGACGCAACCCGGTGCGCGCAAGTGCAACAAGAGGTTGCGGCGGCTGGCTTCACGGCCCTGGTTGAGGTGCGCAATCAACCGGTTTTGGAAAGCAAAATTGAGGGCAATATTGACCTGCTCTTTAGTTCTACTAACTACAGCTCTGCCAACTACGAACAGGTAGTACAGCGATTTCTTCCGCAGATCAATCCTTTCGGACTTCTGCTGCTGCACACTAGCGAAGGCGATTACGAGAAGGCGCGTGAATTCGCCCTGCGACTGGATAGAGAAGGAATTCTCTCGGTAGTGCTTTTGCCGGCAAACTTAAAACTGGTGATGGCGCAGAAGAGGAGTGGAAGAAAGTGAAAGAACAGTTCTCGGTTCTCAGTTCTAATTCAGGACAGGTTCAAAGCGTTCAGGATATCTACAGGGCCAAATGGCATTCATACTATTAATAAATTTTATTTTCATTTCCTTTCAACCATGCCGTTACAGATGTTACTATTAATAGTTTACTTATTATGCCTCTCAAGACACTGCTCTTAAATCCGCCGTCTTTCGAGGGTTTTGATGGGGGCGCAAGTTCGCGCTGGCCTGCAACCCGCGAGATTGAATCATATTGGTATCCGGTCTGGCTGGCGTATCCGGCTGGAATGCTGGAAGGCTCGCGTCTGCTGGATGCGTCGCCGCACCACGTCTCTGCCCAACAGACCATCGAACTGGTCAAAGAATATGAGTTCCTGGTGCTCTTTACGAGCACTCCGGGGTTTAAGGGCGACTGCGCCCTGGCCGCTGCGATGAAAGACGCCAACCCCAAGCTCAAGATTGCCTTTGTGGGCCCGCATGTGACCACGCTCACCGAACAGTCGCTGAACGACTGCCCGGCCATTGATTTTGTCACCCGGCGGGAGTTCGACTACGCCGTGGTCGATTTCGCCAATGGCAAGCCGCTGGCGGATATCCTGGGAATTTCTTATCGGGTGAATGGCAAGATTGTGCACAATCCTGACTGCCCAGAGGTCACCGATCTGGACGCTCTGCCTGATGTGGTGGATGTCTACAAGCGCGATCTCGACGTGCACCGCTACAATGTGCCGTTTCTGCTGCATCCCTATCTTTCGTTCTACACCACGCGCGGCTGCCCGGCGCAGTGCACGTTCTGCTTGTGGCCGCAGTTGCTCAGCGGGCATCCGTGGCGCAAGCGCTCTACCGACCGCGTGGCGCGCGAGATGGCCAAAGTAAAAGAATACTGGCCCGATTTGAAAGAAGTCTTCTTCGATGATGACACCTTCAACATCCAGAAGGCGCGTACGGTTGAGCTGTGTTCCAAGCTCAAACCCCTGAACATGACGTGGTCATGCACCTCGCGAGTGACTACGGACTACGAAACCCTTAGAGCGCAAAAAGAAGCGGGATGCCGCCTGCTGATTGTGGGATACGAATCCGGCAATGCGCAAATCCTGAAAAACATCAAGAAAGGCGCGACCATCGAACGTGCTCGTGACTTTACGCGCGACACCAAAAAACTCGGACTGACTGTGCACGGCGATTTTATTATCGGTCTGCCGGGAGAGACGCGTGAAACGATAGAGCAAACCATCAAGTTTGCCAAAGAGCTCGACGTGGAAACCATTCAGGTATCGCTGGCGCATGCATATCCCGGCACCGAACTATTCGATTTTGCCAAGAAGAACGGTTTCATCGTTAATGACCAGCAGATGGTGGATGAGGGCGGACATCAACTGGCCCAAATTGAGTATCCTGGCCTGCCGCGTGAAGAGGCCCTGGAAGCTGTGCACCGCTTCTACGATGAATACTACTTCCGGCCCAAGGCAATTTTCCGCATCGTGCGCAAAGCCGTGTTCGATTCAACCGAACGCAAGCGGCTCATTAAGGAAGGCAAATCGTTCATGAAGCTGCGCGCAGCGCGCAAGAAGTATGTTGCAGGACGTCGCAATACAGAAGCCGCAGGCAGAAACACCGAAACCGCTGGAACCGCCGAAGCATAGGAACCCAGGCTCCTTGACCCTTCACCGGTACCTGATACTGGCAGCAATGGTTGTCCTCAGTTCTGTGGGAGACGTCTGTCTCTCGCGTGGCATGAGGAACATCGGCGCACTCTCGGTTGGAGACTTTCGCCGTCTGATACCCGCCGTGTTCAGCCCGTGGGTAGGAGTGGGAGTATTGCTCCTGCTCGGCTTTTTTGCCGCCTACTCCATTGCCCTCTCCTGGGCGGACCTGACCTACGTGCTTCCAGCATCTTCTATCGCCTACGTGCTGGTGGCCGTACTGGGATGGCTCATCCTGCATGAACACATCACTCCTACGCGCTGGGCAGGAATTCTGCTGATAAGCTGCGGCGTCGGAATTGTGGCCGGCGGGCCCATTGCGACCCGGCGCCATCATCCTGCGGAGGAACCTCATTCATGAGTTCGCAAACCGCATATACCTGGGGCTCGATCGCACTCATGGTGACCTGCTCAACGGTGGGTGATGTGCTCATTTCGAAATCTATGAAGCACGTTGGCGATATCGGTGAGCTGCGAAAACGCGCCGGCCTGGGCACGGTAATACGGCGGGTGGCAGGGACCAGTACTTTTTGGATTGGGCTGTTCTTTATGATGATTACGTTTTATACGCTGCTCTTCGCCCTCTCCCATGCCGATGTAAGCCTCGTAGTACCCGCCACAACTTCACTCACCTTTGTGACCAATGCCGTCGCCGCCAGATTCTTTCTGCATGAAAACGTAGACGGCCGCCGCTGGGCCGCCACCGTGTTTGTATTTGTTGGGGTGGCGCTACTGGCGAGCTAGTTCTCAACTCTCCAAATAAACGAAATCTGAATTCATGTGATGATGCGGCTCAGCAGGCCGCGGGAGAGCACTCCTAGTTTTTCTGCTGTACTCACACGCACCCGCTCACTGAAGACATCGTAATTGCGGCGGGCAATCTTCTCCAGCAGGCGGCTGTAAATCTCAATCAGCACCCACAGGGCGGGACGGCTTTCGTAGTCAACCAGATCGATGAGCTCGCGCCCGGACTTGTAGAATTCGCGGGCGCGCTGCGCTTCAAACTCCAGCAGCGCGCGAAATTTGTTGGGCTGAAAGCCATTGCCAAGACTCGCGGAAGATAAATCCTGGGGCGAGCGGCCAAATTGCGCCATATCCTGCTGCGGGAGGTACACACGCCCCATAGCCGCATCTTCCTTTACATCACGGATGATATTGGTCATCTGAAAGGCGATGCCGCAACGCTCGGCAAGAATCTCAGCATGCGGATCACGATAGCCAAAGATGCGAATGCAGACCAGGCCTACAACCGAAGCAACGTGATAGCAGTATTGGTATAGATCTTCAAAGGTCGCGTAGAGGGCCACAGGAGCATGGCTTACCCCCTCACCGGCTGCACTGGCGGCGTCACCGCTGCGAACAGCCAAGGTGTGCTCCAGGTCCATGGCAGTACCCTGCACCAGCTTTTCAAAAAGCTCGACCGGGATTTTGTAGCGGCGCTGGGCATCGGCCAGAGCAAACAGAACCGCGTCATCCGTCGTATCGCCAGCGAAGGCGTGCCTCGCGCTCTCCAGCCAATCCTCCAGCTTCTGGTAGCGCTGCTCTGCAGGCAAATTTTCATCGTCGCTGAGGTCATCGGCATGGCGCATGAAGGCATACACAGCGCACAGCGCATTGCGCTTGTGCTTGGGAAGCGCCAGAAAGGAATAATAAAAATTCTTGGCTGCCGAGCGGGCAATGGTACGGCAGGCGGCGTAGGCGGCACTGAGCTGCATCTCACGCGCGCTGCTAGGGGAATTTGCCATAAGGGTCAGGTCAATAAAGATTTACTACGCCAAATTGCCGTTGGACGCAACAGCTTTTACCGTTGGTGAAAACAATTGCCGCCACAGAAACGGAAACGGATACGCCAGCACCGAACATGCAATCATGCCGCGAACTTCGCTGCGTGAGACCTTCACGCGCTGCTGCAACTGATCCACATTCGCAGTACGCAGTTTTCCAATCGTCTTGGCGCCTATTAAGATTGGCCAGGCGCACGCAAGGCGGACGCGAAGTTGCGAAAAGGGCAACGCATTCGTGTAATTCCAGCCAGCAAGCAAATGTGATTCCGCCTGGTCAAGATAACGGTGATACAGCGGCAGCAATTTTGCCTGACTGGCGGTCGACAGCAATGTTTGCGGCAATAAATCCACGAGCTCCAGTTTGTCTATCGGCAAATAGCAGCGGCCCTTTTCCAAATCCGCCGGAAGATCCCGCAAAATGTTCACGAGCTGCAAACCTTTACCGAACCGAATGCCGTCAGCGATGAGTTGTTTCTCATCCAGTGGCGCGTTCGGGAATAAATGCGCGCGGCAAATCTTGGTCCAGAATTCGCCAACGCAGCCGGCCACGCGGTATATGTAATCGTCCAGCTCAATTTCCGTTTCCAGCGCGTAGGTATGTTCCATGGATGCCTTGGCGAATCGGCGCAAATCCAATTCCTGTCCGCTGGTGATAGTTTGGAGCACGTCACGAATCAATTTTTGATCGTCTGCAGAAAAATGTTGCAACGCTGACAAACTATCTTCGACTCGTTCTAACAATAATTTTTCAGAGGCTGAACCCTGTTGCTTCGCGAATTCGCCGAAATTCAACGGCGCAGAACTTTGACCGCCGTTTTGAATACCGCTGTTTTGAGCTAAGACCCGTTCACGAAGTTTTTGCAGCGCATCCAGCCGTTGATCGAGCGGCAGGATTTCAGTATCGGCAATGGTATCGGTCGTGCGCGCGAGCAAATATGCAAGCCCAATCTGCGGGCGAACGCGAGCGGGCAACACGCGCAACGTCAGATAAAACGAGCGCGAGGTCGCCTTGAGCAAATCATCAATTGACTGTTTTGATGCAATCATTGTGGAACGCGAATCTTCCGCCGGCCGCGCCGCCCATCCTTCTGCCGCTGTCCTCGTCTCAGGGCTGGAAAGCGGCGGGTTGAATTGCGCGTTATTCATCGTGGCAGATCTTTCAACGTTTAATTTCGTGGCAGAATTGCCGTTTTAATATCGCCCTGGTTGCCATTGGTCCGCTCCATCATATGACGAAACACCTGCGGCAGTTCCGTCAGTGGTGCGCGTGCAGTGATGTAATCCGCCGGTCTGACTCTATTTTCGCAGATAAGAGCAAAGGCTTCACGTATCGCCTGCGGTGTGTGATGGAAGGTCGCCAGCATACGCAACGCAGAGTAGTGGATGCGGTTGGTATCAAGCTCAACCCTGGTGCCGGCAGCGCATCCGCCGAAAAACTGTACGGTACCGCCCTTGCGCACCATATCAACCGACCACTGCCAGGCTTCGGGCCGACCCACGGCTTCAATCACAACATCGGCCCCGAGGTTTTGCGTGAGCTTGCGAATGGCAGCAATCGTGTCTGATTGCGAACTGGTTGGGTCCGGAAGAATCTGCACAACTTCGTCGGCACCGAACTGGCTGGCGATCTGCACCTGCTCGTCGCGTTTGACTACGCTAATAACGCGGCAGTTTTTCGCTTTGGCAACTTGAATGAACATCAGGCCAATAGGCCCACCGCCGATAACAACGACGTTATCCCCAGCGTGAACATTGCTTTCATTCAGGCCAAGCAGAACACAGGCCAGCGGCTCCACCATCGCCGCCTCTTCAAAACTCACTTTGTCAGGAATAATGAGGGTGTTCTTTTCCACGATGCGCTTTGGAATGCGAATGTATTCGGCATAGGCGCCGTTGTTGAACTGAAGATCGTCGCACAGATTTTCCTGGCGATGTTTGCAGTAGAAACATGCGCCGCAGGGGGCGGAGTTGGCGGCAACAACGCGCGTGCCTTTGCGGAAGTTGCTCACGCCAGGACCGATTTCTTCAACTTCTCCCGCCAGCTCGTGTCCGAAGAGCGCAGGAGGAACCAGCATCTTAGCGTGATAGCCGCGACGATAAACTTTGAGATCTGTACCGCAGGTAAGGGCGGCATGCACCTTCACTAGAATCTCGCCCTCACCCAAAGTGGGAATAGGCACGCGCTCTATCTTGATGTCCTCTTTGCCGTAGAGGACTGCGGCGGTCATGGTGCCGCTGGAAGCAATTTTGGAATCTGCACTCACGGCTTCTTCCCTTCCCAGTTCAGGCCCGGAGTGATGACGATCTTGAGCGAATCGGGCTGCGGATGCATGGCCAGCTTAATTCCTTCGACGGCCTGCTCCAGCGGAAAGCGATGCGTGACCAGGCGGCTCATATCCATGTCACCGCTGAAGACGAAACGTTCGGATTCTTTCTGCAGATCTACCGAAGCGCTGTAGGAGCCAAGAAGAAGTTTTTCGTCCATGCAGACGGCGGAGGGATCCATAGTCGCCTGGCTGCGTGTGGTCTGGGCAAACAGAAGCACGCGGCCGCCGGGGCGGGTGGCATCCAGAGCAACCTGAACCAAAGCGTTTCCGGCTACGGCGACGATTACGGCATCGGCGCCGCGGCCATCGGTAATCTGGCGAATGCGCTGGGTTGCGTCTTCCTTGGAGGCATCAATCGTATCTGTGATACCGAAGCTGCGGGCTGCGGCAAGGCGCTGCGCATACATATCAGAGGCAAAGACGCGCGCGCCTGTAGCCTGAGACAGCTTGGCCAGCATCATGCCGATGGGGCCCTGGCCGATTACCAGAACCGTCTCTTCGGGCTGCAAGCGCAGGGTCTCAATACCCTTCTGGCAGGTGTTAATCGGCTCGATAAAGGCCGCCTGCTCATAGCTGACGTTCTGAGGGATGCGAACTACGCCACCGCGCTGGACGATCCAATCCATGA
Source organism: Terriglobales bacterium (assembly GCA_035487355.1). Lineage (NCBI taxonomy): Bacteria > Pseudomonadati > Acidobacteriota > Terriglobia > Terriglobales > Terriglobales bacterium. Next base: position 48,205 of record DATHMF010000089.1, read on the forward strand.
CGCGCACGTATTCGGCAAAACCTCCACCGCTAGGTTCGTAACCGGCGGTCACGCCCACTTTCTTGTATACAGGACACTGGGCAAACACCTTGCGATTGCAATAGAAGCAGTCACGGCAAGGGATGTGATGAAAGACCATCACACGCTCACCCAGGGAATAACTTGTCACGCCCTCGCCTACGGCCACAATCATGCCTGAGGTCTCGTGGCCGAAGATGCGTGGAGCAGAGTGCGAGCCGGTACTGATTTTCTTGAGGTCTGTGCCGCAGATGCCGCAGGTGTGTACCCGAATCAGCAATTCGCCTGGGCCAATCGTGGGCACAGGGACGGTTTCCATGCGGACATCATTCTGCCCGTGATAGACAGCAGCCCGCATGGTCGCGGGAATCTTGCCTAAAGTCGTGCTGCCGGTTTGAGTTGCAGTTGCCATAGTTAAGAGTCAAATTTCGCCAATTTAGATTCTATCGCGTTCGCGGATAAATCCTGGTTCTCAATCAGATGCTGGATGAGTGGCACCAGCGCCTTAGCCGCCCGGCTGCTGTTGCGTGCCAAACGAAATACCACTGGCCACATCGCAGGCCGGAGCGTGGCGTGCAATACGAATTTCCCGGTGTCAAAATTGCCGTCGACATCCACGAATTTGTCCATCGGCGGCATGGGAAACTCCAGCTCATCAGAGATTGCCTTCACCGCAAAGAAAGGCAGTCCAGCCTGAGCAGCAACTTCGGCTACGGCGGCTGCTTCCATATCAACCGCGTGGGCTGCGAAACGTTGCGCCAGGGCACGCTTTTCTTCCGATCCCAGAATCTTGTTAGCAGTTACCAATATCCGAATTCCGGGGCCCGTGGAGTAACCTTTGCCGCTGGCAGCATCAATTACGTTGGCTGCCAGAAAAGCCTCGCCCACCTTGACGCCGCTGGTGAGGCTACCAGCCAGCCCTGCCGAGACCAACGCCTCCGGGTGATATGTGTTCACAGCAGCTTCAGCAGCTAAATGGGCCGCACTAGCGCCGATTCCACCGCACACCAGCACCGCTTTTTCTGATTCGTAGAAGCGCAGAGTCTTGCCGCCGTGCTCGACGTCGCGATGTTTCCAGCCGTGGATGATAGGAGCGATTTCACGCTGCAAGGCGGCGATGATGGCGAGGCGAGAATGCGAGGATTCCGTGTTATTTCGCCCGGACATAACCGTGTCCCTTAAACCAATCCACCGCGCGACGCAGAGCGTCGTCAACTGGAACAACTTTGTATCCCAACTCTCGCTCAGCCTTGGCGGAAGAGGCAAACATCTTTTTGCGGCCCATGCGGACCGCATCCACCGTAGCACGCGGCTCCTTGCCCAGCAGCAGACCAGTAAATACCTGATCGCATGCCGCGAAACCCATGGCGACCATGTGCGGGACTTTCATCGTGGGAGCTGGCAATCCGGTGATGGCGGCTAGCTTGTCGAGAATCTGCTTCAATGTAAGGTTCTCGCCGCCGATGATATAGCGCTCGCCGGGATGGGCCTTTTCTATCGCGGTAATGTGGGCACGGGCACACTCGGTTACATCCACGAGATTAAGTCCGGTATCTACATACGCCGGAAATTGGCGGTTCAGGAAATCTACGATGATCCGGCCCGTAGGAGTGGGCTTGATGTCCTGCTCGCCGATAGGAGTCGTAGGATTCACCAAAACCACGTTGACGCCGTTGCGTCCGGCTTCGAGGACAACCTGCTCCGCCATGAATTTCGAACGCTTGTAGTGCCCAATCATGTTGGACAGCGCAACCGGCGAGTCTTCGTTGCAGGGCTCACCATTTCCGGTAAAACCCATGGTCGCCACCGAACTCGTATAAACTACCCGGCGCACGCCAGCCTCCTGTGCGGCCTGGAGAATAGCGCGCGTGCCCTCGACGTTGGCGCGGTACATCTGCTCAGGATCGCGGACCCAGAGGCGGTAATCAGCGGCCACGTGGAAGACGAAATCGCATCCCTGCATTCCTTTTTTCAACGACTGGGGATCGGTGAGATCACCGGTCACACGCTCGGCCTTGAGGGCATCAATGTTGGCTGTGGGGCTGCTGGATCGCGTCAGCAGACGCAAATCCGCGCCCTGCGCCGCCAGCAGGCGGGCGACGTGGCTGCCGACGAATCCGGTGGCTCCAGTGACGAAGGCTTTCATGGAAGTAGAAAGGCACGGCATACGCCGTGCCCGAGGTTAAAATTCTTAGATGCAGAAAACAAAGTCTAGTCGAGTTTTTCCGCTTCGATTCCGATGTTTTTCTCGCCAGCAGAGCGCTTTTCCCAGTATTTGCGGACCCAGGCTTCCCAGCTCCTGCCCGCTGCGGTATCGCGTCCGCTGAAGGCAAGCGCGGCGATATCGGCGTAGGCGACGCTGAGTTTCTCATCCGAGCCGGCGGGAAAGAGGCGCACGCAAGAATCTGCCAGAGTTTTACCGGAGCGCCGGTCAAAGATGTAGCCTTCAACCTTGTTTCCGTTTTTCAAAGTGATGGAGACATCGCCGCGGTAATCAAAGGCCTTTTCCAGGGCTTCGCGGATTTCCGTTTCACCGGCTAGTTGCGGAATCCAGCCCTCGAGCTTTTCGTGAAGTGTTCCCGGAGAAACCTCAAGGGCATCAGGATTGCTTGCGACCGGCTCAGTTACAGCCGAGGACGGCTGTGCCACACGCTTTTCAGTTTTCGTTTCCACGGAAGGAGTGCCACTCATGCCCGGGTCTCCTCAAGCTCGGTCTCGGTCTTTTCAATCTGCACCAGCGGATTATAGGCATGCACCGGGCGCGCAGTTTCATTCAAAAGCTGACGGGCGTCGTCATCCTTGTAGCTTTGGAAGAGCGTGGCCTTAACGGTTTCAAGAAAACCCTTCACTGAGCTGAAGGTGTGGTTGACGGCTGAAGCCTCATAGCCGCTGTGCACCATGCAATTGGCACACTTGGGATTTCCCGATTCAGTCCCATATTCGTGCCATTCGGTGGCTTCCATCAGCTCCTGGAAGGTATCGGCGTAACCATCCTGAAGCAAGTAGCAAGGCTTTTGCCAGCCGAAGATGTTATACGTCGGCATGCCCCAGGGAGTGCAGGTATACTGCCGCTTGCCCATCAGGAATTCAAGAAAGAGCGGCGACATATTGAATTGCCAGTTCTTCTTGCGGTTGGAAAGAATGGCGCGGAAGAGCCGCCGGGTGCGGGCGCGTCCGAGGAAATGTTTCTGATCGGGCGCCTTGTCATAAGAATATCCGGGCGAGAGCATCATGCCCTCGACGCCAAGCGCCATGATTTCGTCAAAGCAAGCGCGCACGCTGTTGGGGTCAGCACCGTCGAACAGAGTCGTGTTCGTAGTCACGCGGAAACCGCGATTCAGGGCCTCTTTGACAGCTTCGACGGCAACGTCGTAACCACCTTCACGGCAGACGGAAAAATCGTGGTGCTCGCGCTGCCCGTCGAGGTGAACGGAAAATGTAAGATACTTGCTGGGCTTGAAGAGATCGAGTTTTTCTTTCAGCAGCAGAGCGTTGGTGCACAGGTAAATGTACTTTTTGCGCTCGACCAGACCTTCGACAATCTCGCCGATCTGGGGATGCATCAGCGGCTCGCCACCAGGGATGCTGACCATGGGAGTGCCGCACTCCTCCACCGCGCGGAAGCATTGCTCTGGCGTGAGGTCCTTCTTCAGGATGTGCGCCGGATACTGAATCTTGCCGCAGCCTGCACAGGCAAGATTGCAGCGAAAGAGTGGTTCCAGCATAAGAACCAGCGGATAGCGCTTACGGCCGGCCATCTTCTGCTTCAGGACGTAGCTTGCTACGGTCCACATCTGCGAAACTGGTACGGGCACTCGAGCTCCTCTCGAAATCTAAAAGTGTTACCTCAGGGGCTAAAGCCCCCTGTCTTTATAAAGCCTTATCGGCACTTTTCGCTTCGCTCACCCATGCCTAAAGGCATGGGCTGGGCCGTGCCCCTTCGAAAACTTAAAGATTATCAACCTGCACAAGGTTGCGACTTACCTTGCGCGGGTTTTCAATATTGGCAAAGACCCGCGCATACGTTGCCAGCGCGAGCATGGGGAAATAATTCCGGTACAGGTGATACGCCAGGTAAAAGACCCGTGGGAAACCTGTTCCAGTGTACTGCGGCTCGTCCCAGGAGCCGTCTTTTTTCTGCGTCCGCAATAAATATGCGATGCCGCGGGCCACGCCTTCGCTGCGCGTATCGCCCGCCGCCAGCAATCCCATTACAGCCCAGGCTGTCTGCGATGGCGTGCTTGGGCCTACGCCCTTCAGCGCGGGATCATCATACGATCCGCAGGTCTCGCCCCAGCCGCCATCCGGGTTCTGGAACATGCGCAGCCACTCTGCCGCCTGTTGGATGTAAGGCTCGTGGTTCCATACCCCCATGGCCTCGAGGCCCCTCAGGACGCACATGGTTCCATAGATATAGTTTACCCCCCAGCGGCCAAACCAGGAACCATCAGGCTCCTGCTCGCGGATAATAAAATCAATGGCCTTGCGCACGCGCTTGTCTTCGCGGGTGTAGCCGTAAACCGCGAGCATCTCGAGGACGCGACCGGTGATATCCACGGTGGGTGGGTCGAGCATGGCGTTGTGGTCGGCAAAGGGAACGTACTGGAAGACCATGCGGTCGTTATCTTTGTCGAACGAGGCCCAGCCGCCATTCTTGCACTGCATGGAAAAGATCCACTCGATGGCGCGCTGGGAGGATTCGTGCTGATAGCGCTCGTTAGGATTGTCTACATGGCTCAGGCCAAGCAGCACCATGGCGCTGTCATCCACGTCAGGGTAGAACTCGTTATTGAATTCAAAGTACCAGCCGGCGGGAGCAGCGTTGGGATTTTTTACGCTCCAGTCGCCTTTGTGTGTGACCTGCTTTTTCAGCATCCAGTCGGCTGCCGCCACTATGCGGGGCTCGGACGGGGAAACTCCACACTCGCCGAGGGCAAAGAGCGCATAGGCCGTATCCCAAACCGGCGACATGCAGGGCTGCATGCGGAAGGTGTTCTTTTCTTCGATGCCGAGCTTTTCAAATTCATCCATGGCGCGGATGAATTGGGGGTCATCCACGGAGTACCCCAGGCAGCGCAGCGCAAGAATCGAATTAAGAATACTAGGATAAATTGAGCCCAGGCCGTCGGACATCTCAAAGCGCTCGAGCATCCATTTTTCGGCCTTGCGGAGCGCCAAGGCACGCAACGGGCGCACATGCACGCGCTCGAAAAAGTGCACGAGGTGATCGAGCACCAGGAAGAAGTTCCGCCAACTCAAGATCTTTTTCGACCACTTCAACTTCAGGTTGATTTGGTCACGATCACCGGGGAAAAGCTCATCAATTCCCTGCTCCGCGGAGATTTTCTTAAAGGGTTTCTTGGCGTAGACGATCGAAAGCGGAACCAGGATGGCCCGCGACCAGGAAGAAATCTCATAAATGTTGAACCAGAACCAATTCGGGAACAACACAATCTCCGGAGGAATGGCCGGTACAGCGTCGTAATCGTACTGTCCCAGGAAGCAAAGATAAATCTTGGTAAAGGTATTGACCTCAGGCACGCCGCCCATTTCGAGGATGCGTCCGCGAGCGCGAACCAGCGCCGGATGATCGGGTTTGTAGCCCATCAGCTTCAGGCCAAAATAAGCTTTCACCGAAGCACTGATGTTCGACGGCCCGCCCTGATAGATCGGCCAGCCGCCATCTTCGTTCTGATGACGAAGAATCTCAACAGTTGCCTTGGCCATCTTGCGGGGATCGCCCGTGCCCAGCAGGGTATGCATCAGGATGTAATCGGATTCCAGGGTGGTATCGGCTTCTAATTCGCCGCACCAGAAGCCTTCCTCCGTCTGGATGGAGAGGAGGTATTTACGGATGGCATCAATGGCCGCAGCCACGCGGCTGCGCATGTCATCAAGCTTGCCAAAGGTCATTGGCGGAAGATGGCGCTCAGATGCGCCCTGGGAAAAGGGCTGTTCCATCGCTTACTCCGCAATTGCCGGCGCGGGAGCTTCGCCAATAGCGGCAACGATCTCGGGAGGCAAGCCGAAACGAACATTTTCGGGCATGACCTCGACCTCACGAAGGTTGGTGAACCCTTTGTTCTGCAAGAACAAAATTACTTCTTCTACCAAACACTCCGGAGCTGAAGCTCCTGCGGTTAGGGCAATAGTTCTGACGCCGTCCAACCACTCCGGCGCGATTGCCCGGAAATTTTCAATCAAATGAGAAGAGCGCCCTAAGTTGCGCGCAACTTCCACCAGGCGGTTCGAGTTGGAGCTGTTATCGGAACCCACAACCAGCAACAGGTCGGCTTCTTCTGCAATATGCTTGACCGCAACCTGGCGGTTTTCAGTGGCATAGCAGATATCCTGTGCGTGCGGTCCACGAATGTAGGGGAACTTGTTCTTCAGAGCGGCGATGATGTCTTTGGCTTCATCGAGACTCAAGGTGGTCTGGGTGATATAGGCCACGCGGTTGGGATCGGGAACAACCAGTGCTTCTACCTCTTCGGTAGTGCTCACAACCTGAGTCACAAGAGGAGCTTCGCCCAGGGTCCCAATAACTTCGTCATGATCGCGATGGCCAATCAAAATGATGGAATAACCTTCCTTGGCGTACTTGACGGCTTCCACGTGGACTTTGGTGACCAGCGGGCAGGTGGCATCCACCACGCGTAGGTTGCGCTTTTTGCTGGCCTCGCGCACTTCCGGCGAAACACCGTGGGCGCTATAGATAACACGCTCGCCATCGGGGACTTCTTCCACACTGTCTACAAAGATGGCACCTTTGCCCTTGAGTTCATCCACGACATAACGGTTGTGAACAATCTCTTTGCGCACATAAATAGGTGCGCCAAAAGCCTCCAAGGCTATTCGGACAATATCAATGGCTCTTACCACCCCGGCGCAGAAACCACGGGGTTTGAGCAAAATAAGCGTTTTGGCTTCGACTTGGGCTCGGGGCTGGGCTTCGGTTGGTTTGTTCATTCGCTTATGTTTTAAGTATACAGGAGGCCTAAGTTTTTCAGAATCAAAACCTTACAAGATTTCAGACTCAAACCTTACAAGAAAGGTACCGTTGCCGTCAATGTAAACCATAGAAAAAAGGGGGAATTAGCATTGAATGGGCGTTTCAGAGCAGCGAATGGTAACAGGCAGAGGTTCAAACCTTGGCTTTGAGCATCTGCTCGGCATGGCGGAGCGAGGTCTCAGTCAGCTTGGCCCCGCTTAACATTCGGGCAATCTCCTCGGTGCGCTCGGCCTCCGACAGCCGCCGGATGGTGGTATGCACCCGCACAGTACCGGATTCCTTCTTTTCTTTCTTTTCAATTACATAATGCTGGTCGGCAAAGGAAGCGATCTGCGGCAGGTGGGTTATACAAAGCACCTGATGACTGTGACCGAGAGCCTTCAACTTTATACCCACAGCCTCAGCGGCCCGGCCTCCGATGCCGGTATCAATTTCGTCGAAGACGAGGGTACGCATTCCGGCTTCGGATTTCCCATGCCTGGAATTAGGGCGGGCGGCGTGTGGAGGCCCGTCAGCCTCAACCGTCGCCTTCAGCGCCAGCATCACGCGCGACATCTCACCACCGGAGGCGATCTGCTCCACCGGATGCAGCAGTTCGCCTGCATTGGTGGCGATGAGATACGCGGCCTCATCAAAGCCCTCGGCTGACCATGAGGCCTGATCTTCGTTGGCAGACAGCTCTACATGGAAGCGGACCTTCATGGCCAGGTCGTTGATTTCGGCTTCCACTAATTTTTCCAGCTTGTGGGCAAGCTCCTGGCGTTTTTTGGAAACGCTGCGCGCCTGCTTCAGATAATCTTCAGCGGCGACTGCAACGTTTTTGCGTAACTGATGCAGAATTTCGTCGCGGTTCTCGACTTCATTCAGTTTGCGCGCGACCTCTTCACCGAAGGCGATGATTTCATCCACGCTCTGGCCGTACTTGCGCTTCAAGCGATCCATGAGCGCGAGCCGGTCTTCAATTTCAGCCAGCCGCTGCGGAGAGGCGTCAATCCCTTCGGCGTAATCGCGCAGCGTGATACCGGCATCTTCCACCGTGATGCGAGCTGATTCCAGCGCAGCCAGTGTCTCCTGAAATTTGGCATCGTAGCGCGTCAGCTCTTCCAACTGCTTGATGGCCGCACGCAATGAAGAGGCCGCGGAAGAATTCGACTCATACAGAAGCTCGTGCGCACCCATAGCAGCGGAATAGAGTTTTTCCGCATTGGCCAGAACGCGCTTTTCCGATTCCAGGCGCTGATCTTCGCCAGATTCAAGTCCAGCCTGCTGAATTTCTTTTTTCTGGAATTGCCACAGATCAAGCAGGCGCAAACGATCTTGCTCATCGCGCTCCAGGTCAGAGATGCGCTGCTGCAATTCGCGCCAGCGATGGTACGTCTCAGCGACTGTCTCGGTCTCGATGTTGCCAAAGCGATCGAGCAGCCGCAGGCGTTCACCCGCACCGAAAGCCAGCAGAGTTTCGCTTTGCGCATGGATATGAGCCAACTCAGGCGCAAGCTGTTTAAGCACCGCCACCGTGGCCGGCTGATTGTTGATAAATACCCTGCCCTTACCGCCGTGGGCAATCTCGCGGCGAAAAATCAGTTGTTCCTCGGCATGATCAATGCCATTTTTTTCGAGGATATCGGTAATCGCGCGACTTTTCACGTCAAAGACGGCGGAAACAACGGCCTTCTCTGCGCCGTGGCGGATCATGTCATTGGAGGCACGTTCGCCCAGCAGGAGCGCTAATGCATCAATCAGGATGGATTTGCCCGCGCCGGTTTCGCCCGTCAGCAGATTCAAGCCGGGGGCAAACTCCACCACGACGTTATCAATGACGGCGTAATTTTCGACGCGAAGCTCGAGCAGCACGCTGCGTTTCCCTCGGAGATTTGGAAGATTATCTACTAAAAAGCGGCTGGGAGCTACTGGCTGCTAAAAGCAGTTCTCGGTTTCCAGTTGCCAGTTCCCAGTTTTTGCCCAATGGGGAATAGAGAGGCCGTACCGCAAGGGTAATTCGTCCTATAAAAAAAATTAACTGACCGATGATTGACGAGGGCGTACACTGGATGCTAGGTTGCATATAGCCACTTTCACTCGAATTCCATCGAGATGACCATACACCTCATTTCAACATGCATTGTCGAAAACGAGATCGTTAATCTCATTCAAGACAGCGGTCTGGTTGCCAAAGTTGTTCTCCTGATTCTTCTTGGGTTCAGCGTACTTTCCTGGGGAATCATTCTTTCCAAGTGGGCCCGGTTTGGCCGAGCGCGGAGCCAGAGCGGACGCTTTGTGCGCGCCTTCCGCAAGGCCCAGCGGCTTCAGGATATTTCTGCGGTAGCTGAGCAATTCAAACCTAGTCCCCTGGTGGCAGTGTTCGAGGGTGGGTATGAAGAGTACCGCCGGCAGGTTGGGAACCCCAGCGGGACGATCCGCAGCCTGGAGGCAATCCGCCGCTCGATGCAGATTGCCGCATCCGAGGAGCTGACCCGCCTGGAACGGCGTTTGCCCTGGCTGGCGACTACGGGCGCAATTACTCCTTTTATAGGGCTGTTTGGCACCGTATGGGGCATTATTGACGCATTCCACGGACTGGGCACCGCCGGGGCCGCCACATTGCGCGCCGTTGCACCTGGAATTTCCGAGGCCCTCATCACTACAGCGGCGGGTTTAGTTGCAGCCATTCCCGCAGTCATCTTCTATAACTTGATTTCCCAGACGATCCGCGAGTTCGGCGCGCGCATGGACGATTTTGCGCTGGAGATGCTGAATGCCGTGGAGCGCAATGCAGCGGTATCCACAGAAACTACTGTGGAGAGACGTTAATGGCTTTCACCGATAAGAGCGGACGCACGCAGTCATCGCTGGCGGAGATCAACATTACGCCGCTGGTGGATGTTGTGCTGGTGCTGCTTATTATCTTCATGCTGACGGCGCCGATTTTGCAATCGGGGATCGATGTGGATGTCCCCAAAACGCGGACCGTCAAAGAAATCACGGAAGAGCGGCTGGTCATCACCATTGATAAGCAACAGCGGGTGTTCCTGGGAAACGATCCGATTAACATTAACGAGATTCCGCAGAAGTTGCGGGCGAAGGTCCGCGATCCGGAGCACCAATCCATTTTCTTGCGGGCCGACCAAAATGTGCCTTTTGGTGCGTTCGCCACGGTCATGGACTCGGTGAAACAAGCGGGAATTACCAACGTAAGCATTGTGACGCAACCCTTGCAGGAGAATACGGTGAAGTAAGATGCAACCGAACGGCAACAATATCTACCTCGAACGCGAGCCGTGGGGAGGTTATCTCACCTGGTCGGCGGGGATGCATGTGCTTCTGTTCGGTTCCATCATCGTCTACAGCGGCATCATCAGCTCACGTCATGGAGAAAATTGGGGTAGCACCGAAATTGGAGAAGCCATGAGCGCAACCTTGGTGAGTCGCGCCCCGGTTCCCTTGCCGTCGCAACCTGAGCAGACAGAAAATGTGGTAGCGAATGAATCCAAAGGGCTGACTGAATCGAAGCCGCAAACCGTTGAGCAACAGCCCAATGCTCTGTTGATCCCCGATCAAAATACAAAAAAGAAGCCTGATCAGCACACCAGCCCGGAAAAACCGCGTATCCCTCCGCCGGAAGATAACCGTGTTCCTTTTGGACAAGGCGGTCCGGTGAGCGGCCCATTTGGCGTGTTCACGGCAAACAATGCCAAGGGCGGATTCAGCTTTACAGGACCCGCGGGAGATTTTGGCAGTCAATTCGGTTGGTACGTGGATGTGGTGCGGCGCAAAGTCTCTGAAAATTGGATGAAATATGAGGTGGACCCGAGTATTACGGCGTCGCGCCGGGTTTACATCGTTTTTGACATTCAAAGCGGTGGAGAACCCACAAACATTCAGGTGGAGCAATCCAGCGGCGTGCCTTCGCTCGATCAATCGGCGATTCGCGCCCTGCAACGGATTGACAGTTTTGGTCCGCTGCCTGGGGGATACAGAGGTAGCAAGGTTTCTGTAGAATTCTGGTTTGATTATAAAAGGCAGTAATCAGGTAGTAATAGATTCTTTTAAATTATAAGCAAGGAACGGAGTGCATAACATGATCAAGCGACTGGCGGTTTTGATTCTGCTGTCTCTCGTATCATCATCTTTGCTTTACGCGCAAACGGATTGGATCCGCACCGGTACCGGCCTGGGAGTAGAAAAAGTACGGCTGGCGGTGCCTGACTTTAAGGCTGCGGGCGCTGATCCGCAGACGGCGCCGCTTCTCACCGTCTTCAACCAAACCCTGTGGAACGACCTGGATAACGCCGGCATCTTCGACCTGGTTTCGAAGAGCTTTTATCCGCTGAGCGTTCCCGGCACGCCGGCCGAGTTGCAACTGGCGACGTGGAGCAATCCTCCAGTGAATGCCAGCATGGTGGCCTTCGGCAACTTCGGAGTTTCAGGCTCGAACGTGGCCATGCAAGGCTGGCTCTATGATGCCCGCAACTCCAGCGCCCCCATGGTGCTGGGCAAGCAATACAGCGACCCGGCATCGCCCGACAATGCCCGTTTGCAGGCGCACCGCTTTGCTGATGAAATCATCTTCCGCCTGGGCGGTGGAATTAACGGCATCGCCGAGACCAAGGTTTATTTCATCAGTTCACGCAGCGGCCATAAGGAAGTCTGGCAGATGGATTATGACGGTGCCGCACAGTCCCAACTGACGCATCTGGGCTCCATCGCCTCGCTTTCACCCCGGGTCTCGCCCGACAACACCCGCATCATATTCTCTTCCTTTGCAAAACGCGGCCTGGAACTCATGATGTACTCGCTGGAGTTGGGGCGAATCGTCAGCTTCCCAACTTACAACGGAACGAATATCTCACCGGCCTGGGCGCCGGATGGCAGCAAGATAGCATTTTCCTCTTCCATGCACGGGCACTCAGAAATTTATGTGGCCGACTCCGCCGGGGCAAACCCGAAGCGGCTTACGGTTTCCAGCGGCCATCCCGACTCTTCACCGGCATGGAACGCCAAAACCGGGGCGCAGATCGCTTTCGTCAGCGGCCGCACCGGTGAACCCCAGATTTACATCATGGATGCCGACGGCACCAACGTACAACGCATGACCGATACCGGCTACGCGGTTTCGCCCTCCTGGTCACCGAATGGACAACTGCTGACATTTGCCTGGAGGCGCAGCTACGGAGCAGGAGATCCTGGAGGCCAGGACATTTACCTTATGGATGTCACCACCCGGCAGTGGGTGCAGTTGACTCACGATTCCGGCGTCAACGACTTCCCCTCCTGGTCGCCCGACGGACGGCATATTGTGTATGAATCCAGACAGGGCGGACGCTCGGAGATCCGGAGCATGCTCGCCGATGGCACCAAACAACATGCGTTAACCAGCAGCGGCGAAAATTCTCAGCCGAACTGGAGTTGGAAATAGATTTCTATCGTAATGCGATATAACTTTATCAGTAATCCTGGGTTTGAAGTTTATGATGTTCCTGGAGGCATGAGGTGAAAAACCGTACTAGGCAGTTCATCGTGTTGACCTTATTGGCGGCGCTCTTGCTAATAGCCGGCTGCGAAAAAAAGAGCACTGCTCCCCCACCACCCCCACCGCCACCGCCGCCGCAGCCTACAGCGTCGCTCTCGGCCAATCCGGATTCGATTCAAGCAGGCCAGTCTACACAACTCACATGGCGCACGGAGAACGCCACGGATGTTTCCATTGAAAGCATCGGCAAGGTGGATCCGAACGGCTCCAAGACCGTGAGCCCGGCCGATTCCACCACCTACAGGCTCATTGCCAAAGGCCCGGGAGGAACGCAGGATGCTACGGCGCGCGTCACCGTGGAAGCTATGTCAACCACTCCGGTCACGGAAAGCGAAGAGCAGATGTTCGCTCGCCTGGTGCAGGACGTATTTTTTGACTACGACAGTTTCGCCCTGCGCCCCGAAACGACGCAAAATCTCGCTTCGGCATCACAATTCCTGCAGCAACATCCCAACCTGAGGTTTACCATTGAGGGCCATTGCGATGAGCGCGGCTCAACTGAATACAACCTTGCGTTGGGCGACAGCCGGGCTGCCGCGGTTCGTGATCAGTTGACGCGCAACGGAGTGAGCGCAGACCGCATCAAGACTATTAGCTACGGCAAAGAGAAGCCCTTCTGCAGCGAATCGAACGAGCAATGCTGGCAGCAGAACCGCCGTGGCCACTTCGTGTTGCAAAAATAGAAGTTTAAACGGTGGGGCCCCCGGCTTTAGCCGGGGGTAAGGTTCGTAGAGTTTGGGCTTTAGCCCCGGGCCTCTTGATATGACACTGTTTACTAACCCTGACGACTCACTTGGGGTATTCATGAAACACGCTCTACAATAACTCTTGTAGTTATCCAAAGAGAGGACTATGAACAAACGAGTACTCTACCTTGCTGCTTTGCTGCTCGCATTCTCTTCGATTCCGGCGTTCGGCGTCAGCAAAGAGATTGTCGAGTTGCAGACGCAGGTGCAGAACCTGCAGGCTCAGATGACCCAGATGAAGCAATCGTTCGACGAGCACATGGGCGAGATGAAAAATCTGATCGAGCAGAGCACCGACAATGTCAACAAAATGTCCACGGCGGTGGATACCCTGCAGAAAAATCTGACACAGCAAAATACCGACAACGGCGGCAAATTGGACCAGGTTTCAGGGCAAGTCCAGGCATTGCACGATTCGCTCGATGAGCTTAAGGCGCGTGTGGCCAAGCTGAGCAAGCAGATTGACGATATGAACGCCACTCACCAGAACCTGCCAACTACTCCTACAACGCCCCAAGCCCAGGCCCCGCCGGCAGACGTGCTCTATAACAACGCTCTGCGCGATTACAACGCCGGCCGCTACGACCTGGCTTCACAAGAGTTCGCCGACTACATGAAGTTTTACAGTGACACTGAACTTGCGGGAAACGCACAGTTCTATGTTGCAGATATTGAATACCGCCAGGGAAACTACCAGCAGGCAGTCACGGACTACGACAAAGTGCTGGAGCAATACGCCGGCGGCAACAAGACCGCTGCTGCCCAACTCAAGAAGGGCTTCGCGCTGCTTGAACTTGGACAAAAGCAGGAAGGCATCAAGGAGCTGAATGCTCTCGTTCAGCGCTATCCGCGCTCGATTGAAGCCTCACAAGCTCGCGATCGCCTGCGTAAATTGGGGGCCGCGCCCGCGGCCTCCCGCAAGCCCAGCCCTTCGCGCGTCCGCTAAGATTTAGCTGTTTCTTCCTGCCTAAGTTGTTGTATTCTTTCCACCTTCGCCTTCCAAAAATTTAGGTTGCAAGATGGTCCTGAAATAGCGTTCTATTTGTGTCACAGAACTTAAAGTAGTTTCATAATGGGTTTGGATAGCAGAGAATCTGTTGGGCTTTAGAGACGATGTGAGAATTACCGTGGAAGAGCCGGCCTTCAGGCCGGCGTTGAGACGCAAACAGATGGGGGCTTTAGCCCCTGAGATTTCGACTCTTATTCATACCCAATTGTGAAACTGATCTAACACTGTGCATACGAGTGGTTTTGCTGTTCCATAAAAAAACAATGGTAGAACTTATCGTAATTTTCATCCTGTGGGTGATATCTGCTGCGGCTATAGCAGGTGGGCCTACCTCCAGCGCGAGCTTACAATTCCCAGTTCTTCTCATCTTTGCCGCTCTCTTTACGACAGCCTTGCGGCGATACCTGCTGGCAAGAAAAGAAGACGAACACTGGCGCGAGCTGCAGGCCCGCATGAAGGGGCTGGAGCTGAACCAGCAGCAGGTGCTGCGACGGCTGCATGAGCTGGAGCATCCCGCAGTGGTTGCAGCCAAAGAAGCCAAGTCGGCCCCGGCCGCCGCCACCGAAGCGGCCGTCACGCGCTTCATGCCAGAGGCAGAAAAGAGACCGGCTGCAGAGCCAAAGCCGGTTCCACCGGCTCCCTCGCCAATCGCACCCATCGCAATTCCTGGAGAGCCCCCGGCGCCAAAGGCAGCGCCGCCCTCGATCGCGGAGCCTTTCACGCCTAAGCCGGCAGCGCCGCCAACTCCTCCACCACCGGTGGCTCCGCCGCCATCAGTTCCGTCTACACCTTCAGTTTCCGCTATTCCAGCGGCACATCCGGCGGATGTACATCCGCCAACTCCGGCGCCTCCGCCGGCAGCAAAACCAGTCACACCGCCCGCGCCGCATGTTCCGCCGAGCGCCCCACTGCCGCCGCCACATGTGAGTGCGCCGTCATCTGCAGCTCGTGTCACGTCACCGGTTGGACAACCAGCAGGAATGCGGGCACCAACTGCGCCTTCATTCGCAGGATACGCTTCGGCGCCTCCGCCGAAGCCGAAGAGAAATCTGGAAGAGACGATTGGCACAAACTGGCTGGCCAAAATTTCTGTCGTAATGCTGGTCTTGGGAATTGCGCTCTTTCTATCTTATGAGTGGCATAACCTGTCGGCCAAAGAAAGAATTGCGCTAGGGATGCTGGCGGGAATAGGCATTCTGGTATTCGGTATTTTCCTGGAAAAACAGGAACGCTATGTCATTTTAGGAAGGGTCAGCATTGGCGGTGGCTGGGCAATCATATTCGTTACCACCTATGCCATGCGTTTTTTAAAAGGCGCCGAAGTCCTTCCATCAGATATCCTCGGGTTTGTCTTGCTCTTTCTCGTAGCCGTTGGCATGGTGGCTCACACCTTGCGCTATCAATCACAATTGGTTACGGGTGCCGCCTTTATTCTGGCCTACTCAACCGTATGGATTGGCCATAGCGATCAGGTCTACCCCCTCGTGGCCAATGCACTGCTCTCATTCGGACTCGTCGTACTAGTCTGCCGCTACAACTGGTTTGAGCTCGAAGTCCTGGGAATTTTAGCGGCCTATATTAATCACTTTTATTGGCTGCAACCTATCGTCGAGCGCGCAGGCCGTCATAAGCCGTTCGATCAATTCCCCGCCAGCGCAGGCATTCTGCTCGTCTATTGGGCAATCTTCCGTATTTCTTACCTGGTTCGTAAGGTAAAAACGGACCACGAAGAAAAAGTTTCTACACTAGCCGCATTGCTGAACAGCTTCGGCCTGTTGTATATGCTGAAGTACCAGTCGGTACATCCAGAATGGGAATTCGCATTCGTTCTAACATTCGGAGCGGTTGAATTCATACTGGGGCAACTGCTGCGCATACGCAAGCGCCGATTGGCCTTCGTAATGCTCTCCACCATTGGCGCAACCTTGCTGGTGGCGGCATTTTATATCCGTTATTCGCCAGAACCGACCCATCTTTCGGTGCTCTGGCTCCTGGAAGCTGAAGCCTTTTTCCTGGCTGGAATCTTCGCGCGTGAAGTTCTCTTCCGCTACTTCGGCATGCTGGCAGGCGTGGTCGCCACAATACAGATTCTGGCGACACAAGGGCTCAGCAGTCGCAACGATCTACCTCACGCCATGGTCTTCGGATTGGCTGCGGTGCTGTTCTACTTCAATTCGCTTGCTACCCCACGTTATTGGAAAAAACTGGTCACCTCGAATTTTGAACTGAGTTGCCTGCGAGCATTTTCTTATATTGCCGCGGTAATGGCATTTTCCGCAGTATGGGTAGGATTCGCCAACTCCTGGGTGCCGGTATTGTGGGCAGCCCTGGCTCTTATGCTCATCCTGGGTGGAGCATACCTGGGGAGCTGGGACCTCGGCTTCCAATCCTATGGCTTCGTCGCAGCCGCATTCGTCGGGGTGCTGGCTTACGATATTGACCTTCCGTACGCCCCGGCATCGCACTTCAATCTCCGCGCTCTGCGCTTTGTGCTGATAGCGCTTGCGTTTTACCTGTGCGCATGGAAGAACCACACCCTCGACCGGATGTGGGCCTCTGCCGCACGCGGAATTCACACCTCGCTGGCTTCCCTGCTGATCGCATTGCTCATCTGGATTGAATATCCCAACTCCTGGATGGCGGTCAGTTGGATGTTCTTCGCCCTGGCTCTGTCCGCGGTCGCTCGTTATGGAAAACTGCGTGAGTTCTCCGTGCAATCGGCTGTGCTGGCCGTCGCGGTGCTGTGCCGCTCCCTTTACTTCCATCTCGACCTGACCAAACCCATGCTTGGGCACTTAAGCGAGCGCCTGGTAACGCTTGGACTAGTCACGATTGGGTTTTACATCCTGGCGTGGTTGAGCCGCGATGAAGAGCGGAGTTTCTCCCGCTACTTTTCTTATTTCAACACCTGGGCGGCAGCCGGGCTGGTTTCTCTGCTCGTCTGGTATGAAGTTGCACCCTGGCCGGGTTGGATTGCGGTCTCGTGGATGATTGAGGCCTTACTGCTGGCAGCGGTCATGGACTACATGACGCGAAAGCAGAAGCCGGCAGCGCTGCAGTTCTCCTGGCAATCTTACCTGGTTACCCTGACCGCCTTTGTGCAAACTCTGTGGTTCAACTTTGACATGCCGCATGGCGAAGGCCTTCTGAATGTGCGCGTCGTGACGGTGTCGCTGGTCGCCGCCATGCTCTATGGCTGCGCGGCTTTGCGCTGGCAAAGAAAGACCACCGCCAATGCAATTGCAAGACAGACCCACAACTATGCTGCATCGTTCCTGTTGGTCCTTCTAGGTTGGGTGGAGTATCGCAACGCCTGGGTGGCGGCGATCTGGATCATCTTTGCCCTAGCTGCCGCCATCGTCGGACGCTATCTCAAATTGCGCGAGTTCTCCATCAAATCAGGATTGCTGGCGTTGGTAGCCGTTGGCCGAGTTGTGCTGGTGAACTTACAAGTGGATCAGACCTGGCACAACATGAGCTTGCGGCTGGTAACCGTCGGCATCGTAATTGCCGTGCTTTATGTCATGGCTCCGCTCAGCCGCCTGAAAGAATTCTCCATCACCAACCACCTCGCCAATCTCTATACATGGCTGGCTTCTGCGCTGGTTATGACGCTGGTTTGGTATGAGATGCAAGCCCATCAGGCCGTCAGCGTTGTGATTGTCTGGACCCTGTTTGCTCTGGTGTTGTTCGAAATTGGCATGAACCGGCCGTCGCTGCATCTCCGCCTGCAAAGTTATGTGGCGCTGGGCGCTAGTTTCGTAAGGATCTGGTTTGCCAACCTTAATGCCGTTGAAGTTCCCGGCCATTGGAACCCCAGGGTTTATACAGTTGTGCCTCTGGCGTTAGTGCTCTATTACGTTTCCTGGCGGCTGGAGAGTAGTGCCGAGACTGACGGGGAGTCCAGCACCGAGCGTGGACTCAGAATCTCCGCGCTCATCGGTTTCCTGGGATTGATTACGCTGGGCGCAATCATGCGCGTCGCCATGGATCAAGAGCAGGTTGTCATCGGCTGGTCGGTGCTTGCTTCTGCATTGATGGCGACAGCCTGGTTGAGAAAGCGTCTAACTTTCTATTATCAAGCGCTTTTTGCGACGGCCTGTGTCGCCTTTCGCGCTTTTTCCTACAACTTATGGTCAGGACGGCCAATGCAAATCGATGCTATGCACCGGCCGGCATTTTGCGTGGGCATTACGATTGCCTTGCTTTTCTTGACTCTGCCCTTCGCCTTCAAGATGCGCGAATGGACAAGTGAACGCAGCAACCGCATACTGCGCTGGATTGAGGAAAATCCACATCAGGTTTTCTTTTTTGTTCCGCTAGTCCTGCTGACAGTCCTGCTGGGCAAAGAGCTTTCTCATTCCATGATTACGATTGGTTGGGGATTGGAAGGTGTGGCTGTCTTTATATTTGCTCTTGTAGTGGGCATGCGTAGTTACAGGCTCTCTGGCTTAGGACTGTTGCTATTGTGCATTGGCAAAGTTCTAATAGTTGACGTTTGGGGGCTTGAACTACCTTATCGTGCACTCACCTTAATTGTATTGGCCGTGATCTTGGGCGCAGTCTCTTTCCTGTACTCCCGTTATCGTGAGATCATCCGAGAATACCTATGAAACGCCTGCTTTTCCTACTCGTGATTGTTGCGGTGAGCGCGGGAGCGTTGCTGCTGGCCGAACGCCAGAAGGCGCAGACCCACGTAGGGCCGCAAGCGGTTTTAGGACTCATCGCCGATACCGAGCAGGAGATAAGCCGTGTACCCGCCCGCCTGACGCGCATCAGTGATGAAGAAGAAATCCGCATAGGCGATGAGATGGCGCAGCGTTATCTTGACGAAATCAATGTTCAAGCGAAAAGCAACAAGGATGGCGATGACCACCTGGTGCAAGCCTATGTTGAGCGCGTAGGAATGAGGGTTTCCGTTTACGCCCACCGCAAACTTCCCTACCGCTTTCACTACATACCCGACCGGAATCTCATCAACGCCTTCGCTCTCCCCGGCGGACACGTCTTCGTTGGCCGCGGCATGTTGGACCTGATGACAACCGAAGACCAATTGGCCTCGGTATTGGGACATGAGGTCGAGCACATTGATTTGTATCACTGCGCCGAGCGCGTGCAGTTTGAGGCGCACATGCGTAAGCTGCATCTGGAAGAGATCAATGGTCTGGTCTCGATGCCCATTGACCTGTTCAAGGAAGGCTATAACAAAGACCAGGAGCTGGATGCCGACCGGGCAGGAACGCGGCTGGCCATGATGGCCTCCTACTCGCCGGAGGGAGCGATCTCGATGTTCCGCCTGCTCGATAAATTGTGCAGGCAGGAGAACCGGACGGCCAGCACTCCCGAAGAAGAAATCTCACAAGTTGCCCTTGAAACCTTAAAGGGATACTTCCAAAGCCACCCGCAACCCCAAGAACGGATTGAACAAATCGAAAAGCTGGAGCGGGAGTCCGAAACTCCGTTGCCAGCCCAGAGGCCGTTTGATAGAGGCGTCTTCGCGGCCCTGCATCAGGCCGCAGATCATGTAACCCAAGCCAACGAAGCCCCACCCCGAATACTGCATTAAGTCTGCCGGGAAGATGGCATATCCCGCGAAATCAGCACATTTCTTGCAGCTTGGAGCTGAGCTTGGAGCTGCTTTTATCATGGTCCCATTGTGGTATCAAACTCTTGCCCTTCTGAACAACTGTGGATCATCATGGGCTGAAAGTGTATCCGGCACTACAAGACGCGTAAAAGACAGTTTCAGGTTTCGAGCTTCAAGATTTGTACGGAACCGGCTCTGTTTCGACACCCAAGCAAAGCTTGGTACCCCCCTGGCTTCCAAAAATCCCCATCCTTCCGCCGCAAAGCGCGGCTCGGGTCGGGAAGACGAAACGGGAACTGCTTTCGGGACCCGAGCAAGCTTGGTATCCCCTTGGGCAAATCTGTTCCGCCCTCCTTCTCGGGTTTGGCAGATATTCCTAGAGGTGGGTAGACCGCCGAAGACCTCAAAGCTTTCCTTGGAGCTGTTTTTAAGACCCCAAGCCAGCAAGGGGACCCCACCGGATTCGTCAAAGCCTCTGCGTAACTCCGCGCCCTCCGTCGTGAGGTTTTTGTTTTTGGCTAACAGCTAAGAGCTAAAGGCTAAGAGCTTTTCCACGACCCGAGCTGGCAAGGGGGGAGGGGCCCGAAGATTGAAACTGGAAACTCGAAACTAGCTTTTTGGTTTTTTCTTCTTCACCTGCACACCATTCAACCAGATGTCAGTCAACGTCTCTGCTACCTGCTGGACATTAAATTTCTGGTAGTGCTTGCCGCCGAAGATTTCCTGGATCAGGAAGTGGTTCCCTATCATCCCCAGGAATCCTCGGGAGGCCAGCAGCGGGTCCATTTTTCGCAACTCGCCCTTTTCCATGCGCTTGCGCAGATGCTCAGCCAGCACCTCGTGGTATGTGGAGACATAGGTCCGAAAAAAACGTTGTGAGAGCTTATGATTTTCGAGCGAGCTGTAGAGCAGCAGCCGGGTCAGCATGGTGTCGCGTTGAAGAATCTGTTTGGCCAGTCCGACAAGGAATTGCCGCAGATCGCCTTGCTCCTGCAATTGCCCCTGCAACTCTCCACTTGTACGGGAGCGGCCGGGACGGCACTGCTCCTCAATCACCGCCCAATACAGGTCTTCCTTGGTGGGAAAATGGCGGAAGATGATGGCCTCATTCACCTTGGCCATTCTGGAGATCTCGCGCGTAGTAGCGCCGTTATATCCCTGGCGCGCGAAAAGCTTCACGGCGACTTGTAAAATCTGTTGGCGGCGGTCGGGAGCTGAGAGGCGGGCACTGCGTGTGGTGGCCATGTAAGTAAGCGCTTACCATTCTCCTGCAGGCGCACGCTAAAGTCAAAACCCAAATGAACTTTATAGATAGAGGATTAACCCAATTCCATGAGCATGCCTTCCATCTCGGCCCGGGCATGGGAATTCCCGGTGCGAATGGCAGAGGCGATACCATCCTCAAACATCTGGCGGGCGTCATCCGTGCGGCCCGCTTTCATGAGCGCCTGCCCTGCCATCTGATATCCGGCGGTATAGTCAGGATTGATCTTCAGTAAGGTGCGGAATTCGGTCAGAGCAGATTCCAGATCGCCTGTCCTGGCATATTCCATCGCCAGTCCGTAGCGTGTAAAAGAATCGTTGGGGTTGGTATTCAAGAATTCCTTCAACATCGCTACTCTGTCTACTTCAGTCATGCCATGATCCTCAGTGATTTCTGCCGCATCGAAAATGTACCATATCGCGCGGTTTCCACGCAGATGGAGAATGAGCAGTGTTGCGAAGCCTTAAGAAATTAGACCAGAAAGCAAACTGCTACAATAAATACCATTAAACGATGCCTGCAAACGAACACGACGGAAACCTGCTGCCCCGGCCGGTGAAGGAGTCCCTATCGGAGATGATTGAGGTGGTCCTGCCCAACGATGCCAATCCGTTGGGCAATCTGCTGGGCGGAAGACTGATGCATTTTATTGATCTTGCCGGAGCCCTCTCTTGCCACCGGCACGCGCGCAGCTATGTAGTCACCGCCAGCATTGAGCACCTTGATTTTCTCGCTCCGGTGCACGTGGGCGACCTGCTGATTCTGCGCTCTTCTGTAAATCGCGCCTTCAATACGTCTATGGAAGCGGGAGTCAAGATCTGGGTGGAAAACTATATTGCCGGCACCAAGCGCCACGTGGGCTCGGCCTATGTGACCTATGTGGCTGTGGACCGGCATGGGCACCATATCCCTGTGCCTCCGGTGGTTCCGGAGACAGAAGAGGAAAAGCGACGCTACGAAGATGCCGGACGGCGCCGCGAACTACGCCAGATAGAAAAAGACCGCAAACGGAGTGTCTTCGCCTCAAAATCCGGGTAAGTTTTTTTTCATATTTGTTCCAGCAAATTTGAGTGAAATGCGGGCGGTTCGTTATAATCAGCAAGTCCGGCACGCATACGGCTTCCAGCAGCAGGGATTGTTCTTCGCTGCGAATCACTCCAGTCCATCGCGTGAGAATGGCCAGGTAGCTCAGTTGGTAGAGCGCAGCCCTGAAAAGGCTGGCGTCGGCGGTTCGATTCCGTCCCTGGCCACCATTTAAACTCCTTAAAAATCATAGTCTTACCGCCCTCGATTTGAAATTGTACCGATTTTGTACCGCCGCTCCGGCGCGCGGTACAAGAGCAATGTTCCGCTCCCCGGCGAGTGATGGGCAGTTACCGACATCAAATGCAACACTCAGCACAGGAGCCTGAGGCTGCTTCAGCTAGACTAACCACCTGTGGTGGATCTCCGAAGCACAGTTCCTGATGCACTAACATCCGGATTGCCGGTGACTTGGGCGCAATCCGAGCTATCAACGCTTAGCGGCCGCGATCACGCCAAACATCAGCGGCAAATAAATGATGGAAGCAACTAAGAGACGCCGAGCCGTGAACCGAGACGGAAAGAACGCAAATCGGCCCGCCGCGCACAAAAAGAGTGCACTTATCAAGAAGGCTGAAGCTGAAACCACTGGGCCTAACCCACTTCCGAGTGTCGGGGCTATGCCCAACGGAACTAAGACCGCGGCCCCAACCATTGCTTCCCACCTAACAAGTGCACCCCCAAATGCATCCGATGGCATTACTCTATAGCCTGCACGCGCATAGTCTTCACGATACATCCAAGCAATCGCTGCAAAATGTGGAATCTGCCAAAGAAAGACGATTGCGAATAACACCCACGCGTTGGGTTCGAGGCTTCCACGGACTGCTGCCCAGCCGATCAATGGGGGTAGGGCCCCGAAAATCGCACCAATGAAGGTCGCAAGGCGGGTTTTCCGTTTCAGTGGCGTGTATAGGAACAAGTAGCCGAGGAGTGAAATAGCGGCCAACAGTGACGCCATGCGACTGGTCGAAATCGCGAGGTAGACCAGACCAAGAAGAGAGATCAGCCACCCAAAATAGGATGCGCTGGAAGCCTTGATCCTTCCCACCACCAGAGGCCGACCCTGCGTTCGCCGCATTTGCGAGTCATACGGTTTCTCCATGACTTGGTTCAACGCCGCGGCTCCGGAAGCGACGAAAACCGTACTTGCCACTGTGTGAAGGAGCGTAAGCCAGGAAAAACGCTCAGGATCTGCCGCCATCCAAAAGCCGCCGGCGGTTGTGATGGCAATCATGAAATTGATCTCGGGTTTTGTAAGCCCCCAGTAGTCGGCCAGGGTTCGAAGTGACTTGAGCCTCCAACTCTTCGAGCGACGTGCGTGCGATCCTAACACAAGCGCCTGGGCGGCTGGAGCCGGGTGTGCGACAGGGTCCATAGTCATTGCCAATCTTCGAGGCATCGGATAATTCCTCGTTGTTCAGCCCTGCCTGCGGTACTGTTTCCAGCTTCATTTGCAACAGGACTATCTACAGGCCGCGTGACGAGTGCAGCTAAATCAACCTCGTTCGCAGAAAGTTGAGGGAATTCAGTGACGTATGCTGATCTCGTAGTTGCACCACGTTGGAATGTGTCGGAGCCAGGGGAAAGAAGCTTCATTGTGATGAATGCTGCGGGCAGAAGCATGATTACGGTTACACAAACCCACATGGACGCCCCAGCGCACTGTTGATCCTCAAGAGCTGTCATACCGAGATGCACGGATGGCGTTTGATAATTGACATAGATGACGCGGTCGGAAAATGAAAGAAAGGCCGACAAGACATCACACGGCAGAGTAGCAGCGAACAAATACAAAGGTATTGACCAACGAGTCCACAGTCGTTCGGCGGGCCATGGCTCGATAACTGGCCACCAAAAGAGGAAGCCCGAGGCAACGAACGTCGCGAGTTCCATAGCATGAACGGCAGGAAACCGCAGTGCCCAAGCGAATGCCATCGGAACGTGCCACCAAATGATCGTTGCCGCAGCACCAGCCCAGCAAAGATAGGGACGCGTTAGGGCGTGCCCGAGACTTTGCAGCCAAATACCCTGGGGCGAGCTTTTCAGACTCCCCCAAATATGGGGAGGCATGATCCTTTGGAAAACCAGCAGAGGGTCGCCGAGGAGGATCAGTGCCGGTCCAACCGTCATCGCCAGAAGGTGTTGCACCATATGGACAGTCAGCAGTTCGACGTGAAGTCTCGAAAGAGGCGATCCCAGAGCAATCCAGAGCGCGGCAACTCCCGCAAGAAACGCACCACATGCTCCTCTCGAAACTCGGCTGTCGCTCTTTCGCAACCTGAACCATAAAACCAGGTATGTCGCGCAGATCACCAGCAGTACAGCATTGAATGTCAAGCCCACTGCGGTGGTCGTTTCGAGATGACTGTGAGCGTTCATTTCGATCAGCGCGTGGCTCCGACAGTAGCGTTGGGCCGTATGTTGGTCGCTGTGGAGCGTGACGCATCTTGCGCCGCCGGTTGACCAGCAGGCCGAAGCGTCTCAAGAAACGCAACCAGTGCGGCAGTTTCCGGCGCGCTGAGATTCTTGCCATAGGCAGGCATATTCCCACCACCTTGAATCACTTGCCGAATCAGCTGGTCGCGAGTAAGGCGAACTGCCACGGCGCTTAGATCGGGTCCCCTCTTTCCTCCGCTATCCCCAAGTGAGTGGCAGTTGTGGCACTGCTTGAGCTGAAAAACCAATGCTCCCTGTCTCTGCAGTGAAGTGCGCTTCTCAAGGAATGGGGAAGGAATAGGGATTCCGCTCCACGCGTCCATACGCGGACTCCACGGTGCGGTCTGTGCCAAGCGAGTAAAGGTGCCAAGAGCAACCGAAACAAGCAGGATGATCAGAACCGCAATTGGTCTTCTCTTCCAGCTCTTCTCTCCCTCGCCGAAGACGAACGGAAGAACCAGCAGGGCACCAATGGCGATGACAGGTCCAATCAGAAGGGCGGGAGTCTCCATCCACGGGGGAAGAAAGGAAAGGACGGCATAAAGCCACAAGAAGAAAAAATCCGGCCGGGGAGCGGTTTGAATGATTCTCGGATCGGGAGGTCCAGAGGGACCGAAGGGACCAAAGTACAACGCACACGCAGCAACAGAAAGCAGAATCAGAGCTGAAAAAAACAGATCTTTCCATACCGCACTGGGTACGAAGGGGACACCATCCTTGTGAGTAAGTTCACGATACTCGGTCAGATAGGTGCTCTTGCGAACAATACGGCCAGGCATCGGCCACTCGTTGATTCCCAATTTCAACACCATCAGGACGTGCAACCCGGCAAAGGCTATCAACAGGCCTGGAATGACGAAAACGTGCAATGCGAAGAATCGCGATAGCGTTGTTCCCGCGATGATGGGACCTCCGAGCATCAGGCTCACGATCGAGCGGCCGACCCAAGGCGCCCTGCTTGCAACTGAAGCCCCAATGCCCAAACCCCAATAGGCGTCTTGATCGAAGCGCAACACCTGGCCCGTGAACGCCATTCCCAGAGTCATCAGCATCAGAAAGACGCCCACGATCCAAGTCAGCTCTCGTGGATACTTGTGTGCGCCGAAGAGAAAAACCTGCACCATGTGAATCAAGACGATTGCGACCATGAAATTTGAGCCCCAACCATGGAGCGCTCGAAGGAACCAACCGAGGGCAATCCCATGATTAAGCGTTTGCAGGCTTGTCCAGGCCTCGCCTGCTGAAGGCACATACACTAGCGCCAGCAGAATGCCTGTTACGACCTGGAGCAGCAGAACCACCATGGCAGCGCTACCGAAAACGTAGAACCAACTTGCCGTATTGCGGGGCACAGGGTGCTCAGCGACTTCGCGGATCGTGGCAGCAATTTGGACTCGTGCATCGAACCACCTTCCCAGTGATCGCATCAAGCGCATGGCTGAATCTCCTTTACCAGGTTGGAAGCCCGGACGCCGGGTGTCGGAAGTTCACGGCCCTGGATGAACAGTTTTCCGTCCTCGACACGATAGGAATACTCGAACAACCCACGTTCGGGAGGGCCCGAGGCGCGGGAACCGTCCTGATAGTAAGCTCCGCCGTGACAAGGGCACATAAAGAGGCCCGATTGCGGGAACCATCGGACCGGGCAGCCAAGGTGGGCGCAATTGATTGCAAAAACTTGGAACTTACTATCATCAAGATTGCGTACCCAACACGGAATCTCCGCGGTCGCGCCGTCCCAGGAATTCACAATCGGATTGCGAAACGTTGCAAGGCGTGTTTCCCCCGCCGGGAATTGCTCTAATTCACCGAGCGAGATCCATTCCGCGTAATCCCCCTTTTTACTCCTGGCAACCGGAGAAAGCAGATATTTGATGATAGGTGCCCCCAACACCGTCGCCACCGCGCCGTTCAGGACAATCCCGATCTTCATCAAGAACTTGCGTCTCGTCACTTCGTTATGAGTGCTCATTTCTCCCCACCGCTTTCGTTTGGACTGACTCCCGCCGACTCATCGGTAAATGAGGATCGTTTAGAAGAGAGCCAGGCAACCACATCGCTGATTTCTTGGTCACTCATCGGCTGACCTACAACATTGCCGCGCCAGTCTGGTGCGCCCAGTTCGGGGCGGCCGACTAAGACCAAGGTTCGAAGCTCCTGATCGTTTATCAGTGAAAGAAAAGAAGGATCTACAATGGAACTCGCTGACTTTCCGCCTGCACCATCCACGCCGTGACAGGATGAACAATACCGCCGAAAGGTAACGAGGCCTCGCGTAGCATCGCCCGTCGTAGATGCGACCCGACTTGGAACAGTAACTCCTTGCAACTGATCAGGACGTGCCCAATGCTGTCGGATACCGCGCACGAGAATTTCAACCTGTTCACGCGTGAGCATCCCGCCAGCACTTTGGCCGAAAGCCGGCATGGCAGTCCCACGAATTCCTTTTTCGATTGCGGTATGAAGAACAAGATCGTCGGCAATCGCCAGGTAGGTAGGATCGTTAATTGCCAATGCCGCGCCACCTTTTCCATCCTGTCCGTGGCATCCGGCACAATTCCGAGTGTAAAGAACCTGAAAGTCTGCAATTCGATCAGGAATCTCCGCTGTCTCTATCGACCGCTTGGGAAACGCGGGAGCATTACAGCCCGAAACTCCAACGAGAGTTACCAGCAACGCCAATCCTTTCCCAATAAGAAATCTCATTCCTTGTCTCCGCTCGCTCGCTGACTTACATAACCCGGGGCTTCTACCCCGGCTCTCAACGCCAGGGGTATTGGTTGCTTGATGCGAATTGTTGAATGACGGAGAACCACGACCCCAGCGGCGATTCCGAACGCAATTTGCGAAGCAATGAACCACATCCAATCGATCTGTTGACTCAGTAACGGGTTGATAAGAGCCAGTACACTGTGGATCAGCCCTGTCCACAGAACGGGCGCCACGAGTCCACCCAAGACGATGGGACGTCGCGGAAACATCGGTAACATGGCTCCATACAAGAGACCTACCAGCAGCGACATTACAAGGTGGATTCCAATTGCGATCAGAAAACTCGTGAGATAGAACTCCCGAAGAGAGAGGGTTGCCAACCGTAAGGACTCTCCATATACCGTGGCCGCAAGCAGGTTGACTGGATACCACACGCTTCCTTGCCGGATCACGCCATACGTGCACGCTAGCACCGCCATCGCTATGGATCCCGCCAACCCGCCTCTCACTCCTGAGGAAACCGGATAAATTTCCAGGGGAAGAACTGCCCGAGCAAGCTCCGGCGCTATTTCCAGTCGGTCCACGATCCGCTTTCTGTCTTGAACCTCGGCGGGACGAACCTCAACCAAGATTTCTTCTTCCCTCTCGCGAGGGAAAACGTCTCGGAACCAGCCGATCGTCGCGATTGCGAAAATGAGGATGCCGAGGGAACTAATCGCAAGGCTGGTGACGAGACCCGTAGCAGTCAGGCTGACCCCGAACGCTAACGTGACTGGCCAAACGGACGGAGCGGGGAGCGCCACAGTCAATCTCGAGTCAGTATGCTTTGTCACTTGCGTCACCCGATCACCCTTCCTCTCTTCCGTTACACGCCCAAGACATAGACCACCGTAAACACAACTAACCAGACCCCATCGACGAAGTGCCAATAGAGCGCGAGAATATCGAGCCGCTCCGCATGCGTCTGGCTGACTGCGGAAGCAAGGCTTGCACAGGCAGTCACGGCGATCACCAGCAAGCCGACGGTCACGTGGAATGCATGAAGCCCGACCAGCGAGAAGTACGTGGTTCCAAACAGATTTGTGCTGATCGTTAAACCTTCGTGCCGAATCAAAATCGTCCATTCATGCACAGTGCCGGCGAGGAATGCCAGACCAAGGATGAGCGTGGCGAACCACCAGACGTTGAACCAAACGGTCCGGGCGCCGGCCAAGGCCTTTACGGCTGCGTGGATTGTGAAGCTACTCACGATCAGACAGGCGCTCATGAAAATCGGGAGATGAAGAACCTCTCGAGGAGTTGGTCCGGAAATGCTCTTACCGGCGTAAAAAAGATACGCAACCACGAAAATCGTGAAAACGGCCGCTTCCGCAGCAATAAAGCAGATCATTCCCACTCGACCGCGGGAGGGGAGTCTCCAGGAAAGAACGAGGTCAACTGTCTCTGTGGTGGTATTACTCATTGCCGTCTCCATGTCATTCGTAATGCCAATCCGGGTCTTCCGGGTGCTTCTGATCCCACAACGGCCGCCGACTTCGTACCGTCGGGATCTCCGCGAAGTTGTAGCTTGGAGGCGGAGAATCAGTTGACCATTCCAGGGTCCAAGCATCCCAGGGGTCGCGTCCGGCGTGGGCTCCCGTGAAATACGACCACGAAAGGTTGAAGACAAACACGAGGACTCCAGCTACCTGAAATAGGGCCCCTAGTGAAACGATCAAGTTCCAGTGCTCCCATCCACGTCCCGGTTCGTATGTATAAATGCGACGCGGCATTCCAAGCAGGCCTGGTATGTGCATGAAATCGAAAGTGAGATGGAACCCAAGGAGGAAGAGCCAGAAGTGCCACTGGGCCAGTTTTTCGCTGTACCTACGGCCAGTCATCTTTGGAAAGTAGTAATAAAACGCCGCGAAGATGGTAAACAGAATTCCGCCAACGATGACGTAGTGGAAGTGGGCAACGACGAAATAAGAATTGCCCAATTGCCAGTCGAACGGTGATGCAGCCAGCATGATTCCAGTCAGACCGGCAACCAAGAACTGAAATAAGAAGCCGATGCAAAACAGCATTGGCGCCTTGAAAATCAACTTTCCGCCCCACATTGTGCCGATCCAATTGAAGATCTTGATGCCGGTGGGAACGCCGACCAGCATGGTGGCGAGAGTGAAGAAGCTGTTCGCATAAGAGACCATGCCAACGGTAAACATGTGATGGGCCCAGACGCTGAAACTTACAAACCCAATGCACACCGTGGCCGCAACCATCACCGGGTATCCGAAGATCGGCTTTCGCGAGAACACCGGAATGATTTCCGATGCAAACGCAAAGCAGGGGATAATCAGGATGTAGACCTCCGGATGACCGAAAATCCAAAAGAAGTGCATCCAAAGAACGGCGGAGCCTCCAGCTTGTGTGTCAAAGAAATGTCCTCCCAAATAGCGGTCGATGCAAAGCATGATCTGAGCCGCAGTAAGAGGTGAGATGGCCAGGATCACCATGCCGCCCAAAACCAGGTTCAACCATGCGAACAATGGCATTTTTCCTAAGGTCATGCCGGGGCATCGCATGCAGACTATGGTGGCGACAAAGTTTATTCCGGTTCCAATGCTGCCTATCCCGGACAACAACAGCGACAGGGTCCAAAAGTCCGTACTGTGTCCCTGGGAGAAAGCGCGGGATGTGAGTGGTGCGTATGCAAACCACCCGACATCGGGAGCGCTTCCCGCGCCGTACAAACCTCCACCGCCGACAAAGCTGAAGTAGAGTAAAAATCCCGCGAATGCTGTAATCCAGAAGCTGAATGCGTTCAGCCGGGGAAAAGCCATGTCTCGTGCGCCGATCATGAGCGGGATCAGATATGTGCCGAAACCGAGCAGAATGGGCATAGCCACGAAGAAAATCATGGT
>DATHMF010000090.1 GCA_035487355.1 Terriglobales bacterium
CCAAGGGCAGCCAAAAGCGATGGAAATCAACAGCGTTGCTTCGGAAATGGCCGGAAGGTTCCAGGTTCGGAACGGTGTAGTGACATTTTCAAATCTAAATTTTGATGTAATCGGAGCATCGGTCAACCTGAGAGGAACCTATAACCTCGATAGCGGCGGGCTGGATTTTCATGGCAACCTGGTGATGCAGGCCAAGCTTTCCCAGACAACCACTGGCGCGAAATCATTTTTTCTAAAGGCACTTGACCCATTTTTCAAAGGGGAAAACGCTGGAACTGTGCTGGCGATCAAGATTACCGGGACAAAAGACAATCCCACCTTCGCCCATGATCGGGGCGGCGCTTCCCGCAAGCTTGAGGTCTCATCTCCTAAAGCGAGCAGGTGAACACCAAGATAGTTCCACAGGAATCCTCCATGGCCATGGCTATCGTTGCTTCACTCAGGAATTGCGCATACAGATTCCTACGTTAAAAAGAGTTCCTGAATCGGCGAGCGAGTTATTTCTCGAATGCGTTTTTGTGCGACCGAGCTGGAGGAAACTCAAAGTCCGAATTGACATCTGGGTCGCGTCTCCGAACCAAGGGGGGAGAGAACAGATGCCTGTGTTCGGCCAGGCACCTGTTCTTGGTGGGAGTGGATCGGAGGTGTTGTCTAACACTCACACTACCGGTGCCCCGCACGCGCAACAATCAGGTCCTTCCAGTACGGAGGGCCGGCTTTTCTTGTAGTGGAGCATCCAAAGCCTATAAGGGTTAGGTGTAGCAGGCTTGGCGAGACGGACGGGTGGCTGTCCTCTGTTGTCCGGTAAATCACCGGTCCCAACTTCTGTTGTCTTCAGAGCTTTATTTTGACTGGAAATCTCTTACGTATGTAAGGCACTGTTCTGTACATAGTTTCCCGGCCGGAATGGATCCAGGGTGAAACGGGACGAGGGGATTCCGCAAGAAGATTGGAAATATGAATCAACGTTGGATGACAATCCGCGACAAGCTTTACAAACGCCGTCAAAGGAACGGCCAGTAGAATACCCATCAAGCCCCATAGCCAACCCCAGAACAGGATCCCCGCTGTGGCCGCGACGGGGCCTATATTGACCCGCAATCCGACTATCTTTGGGATTAGAAAGTTTGCGGAAATGATATGAAGGCATACGACTGTTAAGAAAATAATGGCAAACGGGCCTGCTGTAGTAAATTGTAAAAGCGCAGCCGCGGTAGGGACCAGCACCGCGAGAATTACTCCTAGAAAAGGGATCAAACTCAGAAATCCACTCACAATGCCAAGAATCACGGCGCCCTGTATTTTCAACGCGAGAAGGACGAGAATCGTGACCGTTGCCATTGCAGAACCGATGATAAAGTTGCCGGCCGCAAATCCTCTCACCATTTGGGTCACTCGCCCCATGAATTGATGTACGTCGATCATATGGCCGAATGAGATCGTCAATCTTTGCTTCATCTGCTCCTTACGAATCAGATTGAAGAACATGAGTTTTTTGACATCTTATCTCCCTTCCCAGCTTGTCACTCAAATTGGATCCACAAACGCGCTTAGATTGTTCCAATCGTAGCCGCAAGCCCATACAGGGAATGCTGCAGAATTTGCCCAGCCATACCCGATGAAGCCAGTTGGTCTCCTGACCTCCTGAAAGGCGAGTGGAAAGGTGCGCGGTCAAGAGCAACTCGGGCCCGGAAGAAAAAAAACTGCAGCCGATCGAGAGATGGCTCGGAAGCTTTGCCAAGCAATAGTCCAAGATAAATCTCTCTCCACCTCTGCCCACAACGTAAGAGTTATCGTGCGGCGGGGAGATCATTTTGAAGGGCACTGTTCGTAAACAAGACGAAAAGACCAGCATTCGAACGAAGGCTAACAACATTGCTGAAGCGCATAAGGTTCAGAACGATCTCGCTATCAAGTCGTAAGCGAAGGCAGCCCCCGCTGCCGCACGGGATTCTGTTCCGCAGCGGGGCCTGCACAAAACGAATTTGATCAACTCCAAAAAGCTCCAACTAAGAAGGCCACGGAAGCAGCGCACATGCCCCCGGCTCCTGCCCACCCAAGCACCTTCAGCTGTAGAGGCAAAGTAAAGTGTCCCATCACTTTTCGATTTTGGGTTAGCAACATCATCAGAACCATCACGGGTGCTGCTAGAATCCCATTGATAACCGCGGCAATGAACAAGGCTTTGATCGGGTCCAGATGAACGAAGTTCAGAGCCAAACCGGCGATCGTGGCCGCACCCAGCGTGGCATAAAATTTGAAGGCTCTCTTCGGCTTGATCTCGAGATCTACTCGCCAGTGCATCGCTTCTCCGATTGCGTAGGCTGCGCTTCCCGCCAGTACCGGAACGGCGAGAAGGCCCGTTCCTATTATTCCTGCAGCAAATAAGACATAGGCAAAGCGTCCGGCCAGCGGTTCGAGAGCTTGCGCCGCTTCCGTTGCCGTTTGGATGTTCGTCTGTCCATGGGCATGCAAAGTTGCCGCAGAGGTAAGCATGATAAAAAATGCCACCAGGTTGGACGCCGCCATGCCAAAGTAGGTGTCGATCTTGATTCTGCGAAGTTGCTCAGGCGCCTGTGAGGGATCTTTGCGTAGAGATTTATCTTCTTTTTTATCTCGAACTTCTTCTGCTTCCTGGGATGCCTGCCAAAAAAACAGATAGGGACTAATAGTAGTCCCCAGTACTGCCACCACCATCATGCAGTACTCCCCATGAAATCCATTTAAGGGGGGCAGAATCAATGCGCGCAGGGCTTCACTCCAAGAAACGTGAACCAGAAAGGCTGTCACCACATACGCGAATAATGACAAGGCGAGCCACTTTAGGTAGTTCACATATCGGGTGTACGGAATGAAGACCTGCAAAACCATGGAGAGCAGCCCAAACCCAAGAATATGCACCCACCTGGGGCCTCCCACCAGCAAGTGGGCGGCTTCACCCATCGCTCCCAGGTCGGCTCCTAGGTTGAAAATCGCCGAAATAAGAAGAAGGAAGACGATACCCATTACGATTGGCCGAGGATATGCCTTACGCAGGCTTGCGGATATTGCTGCACCTGTGACGCGTCCAATCCGCGCGCTGATTTCCTGGATCGCGCACATGAACGGATAAGAAAATAGGGTCAGCCAAAGGACGCTAAAACCAAATTGAGCACCCGCTTGTG
>DATHMF010000091.1 GCA_035487355.1 Terriglobales bacterium
ATTCTCGCGGGCAACGTCGCCCTCGAGTCGATGGGCTTCAAAACGTTCGGGTTCGGTGGCGGTCGCGCGGATGTCTGGGAGCCTGAAGAGGACATCTATTGGGGACCAGAAGGCAAGTGGCTGGCGGACGAGCGCTACAGCGGCGACCGTGATCTCCAGAATCCGCTCGCTGCCGTGCAGATGGGTTTGATCTATGTGAATCCGGAAGGGCCGAATGGAAAGCCGGATCCGGTTGCCGCGGCACGGGATATCCGGGAGACTTTCGCCCGCATGGCGATGAATGACGAGGAGACCGTTGCGCTCATTGCCGGCGGTCACACCTTCGGCAAAACCCACGGCGCGGGAGATGTATCACTGGTGGGCCCAGTGCCGGAATCCGCCAGCATCGAGGAGCAGGGCCTGGGCTGGACGAGCAAATTTGGCACGGGCAAAGGCGGCGACGCGATCAGCAGCGGCCTGGAAGTCACCTGGACCACGACGCCTACGAAGTGGAGCAACAACTTCTTCGCGAACCTGTTCGGCAACGAATGGGAACTGACCAAGAGCCCGGCTGGGGCGCATCAATGGAAACCGAAGAATGGCGCAGGCAATGGTACGGTGCCGGATGCGCACGATCCGTCAAAGCGTCACGCGCCATCCATGCTGACCACTGACCTCTCCTTGCGGTTCGACCCTGCTTACGAAAAGATTTCACGGCGCTTCTACGAGCATCCGGACCAGTTCGCAGACGCGTTTGCTCGGGCGTGGTTCAAGCTGACGCATCGCGACATGGGGCCGATCTCGCGGTACCTTGGCCCGCTCGTTCCGAAGGAGCCCCAGCTGTGGCAGGACCCTGTTCCCGCCGTGGATCATGAATTGATCGGGGAGAAAGACATTGCTGCCCTGAAAGCCAAGATTCTCGCCTCCGGTTTATCAATTTCCGAACTGGTCACGACGGCCTGGGCATCGGCATCAAGCTTCCGAGGATCGGATAAGCGCGGTGGCGCGAACGGAGCGCGTATTCGCCTCACCCCGCAAAAAGATTGGGAGGTGAACCAGCCGGCCGCGCTGGCAAAGATCCTGCAGAAGCTGGAGGCGATCCAAAAGGAGTTCAACAGCTCGCAGAGCAACGGCAAAAAAGGGAAGAAGGTCTCACTCGCCGACCTGATCGTCCTCGCCGGCAACGCCGCCGTCGAGGAAGCTGCGAAAAAGGCCGGGCACGAGGTGAAGGTTCCCTTCGCTCCGGGTCGCACGGATGCATCGCAGGAGCAAACGGATGCGCACTCGTTCGCAGTGCTGGAGCCGGCCGCGGACGCGTTCCGGAACTACATTCGGAAGGGAGAAAAGAGACCGGTGGAGGAGCTGTTGTTGGATCGGGTGGAGCTGCTGACACTGACTGCTCCCGAGATGACGGTTCTTATCGGCGGCATGCGGGCACTGAACGCAAACTTTGGGAACTCGAAGCACGGCATCCTCACCAAGCGACCCGAGACGCTGACGAATGATTTCTTTATCAACCTGCTCGATATGAGGACCAAGTGGCAGCCCGCATCGGATGGTGTCTACGAAGGACGCGATCGCGCGACGGGCGAACTCAAGTGGACCGCCACTCGTATCGACCTCATTTTCGGCTCACACTCGCAGCTCCGAGCGATTGCGGAAGTCTATGCATGTGAGGACGCGAAGGAGGCGTTCGTGCATCAGTTCGTAAGTGTTTGGAACAAGGTGATGAACCTTGATCGCTACGATCTCCCTGCGGCAGAAAAGAAAGCTGTCAACTAAGCCCAGAGTTGTGAAATCGAACGTGCGTGCGTTCTGGTTGGCGCGCGCACTTTCCTCCCCTACATCTAAGTACACCGAAGTTCAGCAGACTGGAGCTCATTTTGCCCGCAAGCGGGAGTCTGCCGCCTTTGATTCATTTCATCGGTGGATGGTCGGCAATCCGGAAGTAATCCCGGAGCCATGGCTTCGGGTAGCACAGTTCGTACCTACTTCGTCTCGCGGTCCATAAACGGGCTTCGAGGAAGTTGGCCGGGCTTGGTACTGGGAAGTTATCCGCGCTTGGTTTGCGGCGTGATCCGCACGGATCTGTGAAGCAGATACACCACGAAGAATTGGACGACGGCGATAAAGAGCGGCCCAGCGCATTTCCCAAGATCATGCTCAAACAGACCGATTCCAGCATCCAGCAATTGCATGGCGCCGGCGAGCGCACCCAGGATCAGCAACGCAGGCGTCGCCTGCTTGTAGATCGCCCCCAATGCGAACAAAGCCAGAGGAATTGTGCGCGCCGCTGCGTACATCGCCAATAGCAACGACGCCTGCGTTGGAACGGATTCGGCAGGGACCAGGTATTGCGGATGGATGATCGCGGCGATGGAAAAGCCGCTCGCCACCAGGACATTGATTGCCGTGACCAGCGAAGCCAGCCGAAAAGCCTTTATTGTAGTCATTGATTCCTCTCTCTGAGTAAGCTCGTCCGAGCGTAGTTGGGTTGATTTGACAACTTGTGTTCGCACTACGCCTGCGCCTAGTGCGAACCCTTCGCTAATTGCAGAGCGGGATACCTGTTATGTTTCCCCCTTATCAATCGTCGTCAGACTGTAAGAACCACCCTCCCGAAGGGGCGGCCTTCAACGAGATAACGCAGAGCCTCAGCCGCTTCGGCCAGAGGGAACGTCTTCGCCACGATCGGTTTGATCGCACCGGATTTAAGCAGAGAGACAATAGCTTTCCACGCGTCCGTAACGGTCGCCTGCGGCTGAGCGAACATGTTGAGACCCCGGATGCTGGCCTGTGGCACGATGAGATTTGTCACGTCAATGGTCGTCTTACGGCTTGCGGAATATCCCAGTGTTGTGAGGCTTCCTCCCAACGCGAGCGCTTTGAGCGCCCCGCTCAAGACTTCACCGCCGATCCCATCGATCACAATATCTGCGCCGTAGCCGTCGGTGATACGACGTACACCGTCACCCAACTTCTCCAAGGAAGTATCGATGACCTCATTGAATCCGAGCGCCTTCGCCTGCTCGGCTTTCGCATGGTTGGTCGTGCTGGATATGGCGTGTTTTGCTCCCAGAGCGCGCGCCAGTTGTGTCACCGCGTTGCCGACCGATCCTCCGATCGCTGGTGCCAGAACGGTTTTACCGGGACGAAAACCGGCGAGGGTAAGAGCCACTTGCGCGGTGAGATACGCGACTGGAATACCCGCGGCACTCACGTCGTCGACATTGCCGGGAATCAGGCAAAGGTCTTGCTTGCGTACCGCAACCCACTCACTGTAGGCTCCGTCCGCAAAAGCGCCATAGATGCCCCAGAACATCACGCGTGAGCCGGCGGGAAACTCCGTTCCGCCTCCCTCCTCCACCACGCCTGCTCCTTCGTTGCCCAGGACTAGAGGCGCCTTCGAGCCGTGAAACTGGCCGGAGAGAATCGTATAGTCGAGCGGCGTGACGCCGGCCGCAGTGATTCGCAGCAGTACTTTCCCGTCTGTGACCGTTGGTTTTGGAAGCTCGATAAGCTTCAACTCTTTATAGCCATTGAAATTTTCCGCTCTCATTGCATGCATATTAGTTCTCTTTTCTCCAGTTGCGACTTCAGTCATTAAGGGTTGCCTCCATCAGTCTGACGATGAGACGAGCGCCGCTGGCGCCCTGCTCCCTAGGAAGGTCCCGGACCTTGCCAGCTGTGTTGTCTGGATTATTGTTATAATCCACTAACTGGATTAGATTCGTAATCCTGATTTAGTCGCAGTTTATTTTTGTGGAGGGACACATGGGCTATTCCAGAGCTCAAAAAGCGAGAACTCACAATCGCATCGTCGCCATTGCCTCCAGGAGATTCCGCGAAAAGGGCCTCGCAGGTTTCGGAATTGCCGAGCTGATGAAGGAAGCCGGCCTGACGGTGGGCGGCTTCTACAAGCACTTCGATTCGCGTGACGACTTAGTGGCCGAAGCGGTCAACTCTGCATTCGGCGGTTGGAAACGGAGAGCGGACGCGGCCAAATCCAGCGGGCCGCCAGTGTCCTACGAAAAGTTGATTGACGACTATCTGAACCAAGCGCACCGCGATAATCCGGGCACGGGCTGTGCCTTCAGCGCGTTGGCACCGGAGATCGCACGCAGCGATAAGCGCACCCGCGCGCTTACCTCGGAACAAGTCCGGAAGGACCTTGAGTTGATTGCCGGTTTGCTTCCAGGCAAGGACAAGCGTGCGGCAAGGTCGCGGGCGATCTTGACTTTCAGCGCCCTCGTCGGAGCCATCTCGCTGGCGCGCGCCGTATCGGATGAGGCGCTTTCCCACGAAATCTTGAAGACTGTGGCAAAGCTTCTGAAGAATCCCGTCTCAGAGCACCAGGAACGTTAGGAAATTCGGGGACAGACGGAACCTTTCCCCTGAGAAAACATCCCGTCTGTCCCCGATTTATCCGAGAACAGATTACACTCATTGACCGAGGCGAGCTGCCCGCAGCAACGGACACGGTCCAGAAACGGGCTTCGGAGGAATTGTCTGGATCGGTAACGGGAAGTCGGCTTGTGGGAAGTGATGGCGATTGTACGCGGTTGCGAGCAACATGCGCGGTTGCGAGCAACACGGGAACAAACCCACCCATACTCCATGCGGCCATGCTTTTCCAAACTGACCCACTACCGGATCAGCTTTTAGCCTGCGGTTCGATACCCTAAGATTTAACTGCAACTTAGCTTTGCCGGCGCTCATCTAAGTACACAGTGGCTAATGAGGTTGCCGTTTCAGGGTCTCAGGGGTTTTTCCTATTGTGTCCGCCCCAGCAACTAACGTACTATCACTCCAACCTTTAGCAACAAAAGATGGGAATTCACCTGTATGGTGGCGCGCCACAGTAGTCACAGAGTTGTACTCGGGCTCATAGCTCTTGTCGTTTTCTTTCTCTTTACCTCGTTCGCCTATGGGCGTTCGATTTCTTCTGCTTCCAAAAAGTCCAAGTCGCAAATCAGCGAAAGCTCGGGCGCGCAGAAGCACATGAGCCAGTTGCGCCACCGGCGCCGGCATCATCACTACTACGAGCGCTTCTATACCAGCTCTTTTGCCGATGACGTGACCGCAGGCGACAGCACCGCCGGAGAAGACCCGGCAGTCCGCGCCGCGGCCATAGACGCCCTGGGCAATATGAACGGCACGGTTGTGGCCATTGATCCTGCCTCGGGACGCATTCTGACCATGGTCAACCAGAAGCTGGCCCTTTCTGAAGGGGCGCAGCCTTGCTCAACTTTCAAGGTTGCAGTGGCCCTGGCCGCGCTCAAAGAAGGCCTGATTACCAAAGACCAAGAGGTCAAGCTCGGACGCAGGACCCATGTGAACCTGACCGATGCCTTGGCGCACTCCAACAATGCTTATTTCGAAGCGCTGGGACGCAGGCTGGGCTTCAAGCGGGTCAGCTCATATGCTCACATGTTCGGTATGGGTGAACTGGCCGGCTTTAACATCGAAGGCGAACACCTGGGGCAATTCCCCAGCGGAGCGCCCACCACGAAAGATGGTGGAGTCGGCAAACTGTGCTCTTATGGCGAGAGCATCTCCATGACTCCTCTGCAGCTTGGCGCCATGATCGCAGCCATTGCCAACGGCGGCACGCTTTATTACCTGCAGCATCCGCAGACGGCGGATGATGTAACCAACTTTGTGCCGCGGTCAAAGCGGCAGCTCGATATCGCCGACCTTATTCCCGATGTCTCGGAAGGCATGGCCGGAGCGGTGGAATACGGTACGGCGCGTAGCGTGCGTTACAGCTTTGACGAAGAAGAAATTTTAGGAAAGACCGGGACCTGCTCGAAAGATGGCACCCGCTTCGGCTGGTTCGCTTCTTATGCCAACACCGATCACGGGAAAGTTGTAGTCGTGGTCTTCCTGCGCGGCGGGCGTCCTACCTTTGGCCCCAAAGCCGCCGAGATCGCCGGACGCATGTACCACAACCTCTACAGCGGTAACTTCTTCTTTACTGATACCAAACCTGAAAGCTCACGGCAGCCGGTAAGCGGGGCGAACGCGGGGATATCGCAGTAAGCAGCTTTTAGCTCTTAGCTTTTGTTTATTGCACCAGAAATCCTTCCAAACCTTGTCGCCGGTTTAAGCGACTGACGCAGCAAAGTATCAAGAAAAGCTAAGAGCTAATGGCTAAGAGCTTCTTTCAAAACTTCG
Organism: Terriglobales bacterium; assembly: GCA_035487355.1. NCBI lineage: Bacteria > Pseudomonadati > Acidobacteriota > Terriglobia > Terriglobales > Terriglobales bacterium. The sequence continues at coordinate 6,157 of DATHMF010000091.1, forward strand.
TCACTTCCGTAAAGTTAAAATCTTTTACCTTCATCGCGGGCACAACCATGTCAAATGATTCTTCCCCGCTGGCGCGCACGGGTATGCTGAGCGCTTCCACCTTGCTCAACAGCTCAACCAGACTCTGATTGAAGCGAAAGTTCAGGATGCCGTGCTGCAACTTTCCGTTTTCCACGTAGAAGGTGCCGTCGCGGGTCATGCCGGTCAGGATTTTTTCGTAGGGATCAACCTCGCGGATATACCACAGCCGCGTCACCCACACTCCGCGCTCGGTTGAAGCCACCATTTCATCTACGGTCTTTGCGTTTCCCGTCTCCGGCGGCGCAAAGACCACGTTCATGGGCGCTTCGCCGATCTCGTTGGGCAGCAGAAATCCGTGGCCGGTGGGCTTCACTTCGCCGACCTTAGCTGCCAGCTCAGATTTTTTCATCTTCTCTGCCGTGGCGCGGGCGTAGACAAGATTCTTGGCAACGCCTTTTTCCACCAGGGTCACCTGCTGACGGGGCACACCTTCACCATCAAAGGGTGACCCGGATTGCAGCGGATGACTGACGTTATCGTGAATCGTAATGTTGTCGCCGAACAGCTTGCTGCCCACGCGATTATTCAGGAACGACCGCTGATCAAGCACCGCCAGACCGGCAAAATCGTAGAACATAAATCCCACCAGGTCGAGCACCGCAGCAGGTTCGAGGATAACGGTGTATTTACCCGGCGCCAGCTCGCGCGGTGCTGCCGATTGCCGCGCCTTGCGTGCCGCGATCTCGGCCAGAGCAACTGCATTGAGGTTGCGCACATCGGGCGAGTTGGCCTTTTGCCAGCCGGAGGAATCATCGCCCAGCATGGTGATGGAAATTTCTGAAGAGGTCTGCTGATGGAAGCGGGCCAGGCCGCGCGAGTTGAAAAGCGCCTCCATATACTCGGAAACGGAAAAGATGCCGGCGGTAACCAGCTTTTCGCGCTTTGCCACCTTCACGATCTCACTCACACCCACAGCCCGCTCTTTCGCGCCCACGGCGCGGGTTTGCTCGAACCAGCGGTTGGGCACGAGCGTCGCCGGCTCTTTGCCTTCGAGCATGGTCAGCAGGTCAGGGTTGGGATGCTGGACCTTGCTCAGATTTTCAGCCGACTGCACCACGCGACGCAGACTATCTTCATCGAGCTTGTTGGTGGTCGAGCGCGCGGTGCGTCCGTTGAAGACAGTGCGCACCGAGACAGCGTGGTTTTCATCCGCAACATTCTGATGAATCATGTTGTTGGCAAAACGCGTCAGTGCGCTGACTCCACCGGAGATATAGACTTCAACCTCGTCGGCAGAAGAAAACTTCCTGATCCGCTCAAAAATCTGGTGGCATTGTTCTTTAGTTAGCATGGGAATTAGCAGTCAGCATTCAGTAACCAGTAATCAAAAGCCATCCCACACGCGCTGGCGCGCGAGTGGGGCACCCGAGTGATGTATCGTCTGACCATAATTATCGTCGTACTCATAAATAATCCGGCCTGCGACTGGTTGAATCTTATGTTGAAACATCAGCTCCCGGCCTTCCCGATCGTGGCTGTGAGCATGCGGCGCAATCCCGATAAGCTGCCGGAAAGTTCCTGGTGTTGTGTCTGGTTGAGAAATTTAAGATCATGGGCCAATAAAAGGTAATAGTCGAGTTCGCTGGCCAATCCCAAGGCTACTCCCAGGAAGCGATGAAGCTCATGGTCCGTGCGTTGCCCGTATCCTTCGGCGATGGTAGCTGCAATTGAGGTGCTGCATCGCCGAATCTGACCGGTCAGCCCGTCGAGCTCCTCTTTCGGGAAGCTAGCGGTCGCAGTATAAATCCTGAGCGTAAGTTGATGGGCTCTCTCCCAAACCTTCTGGTCTTTGAAGTCTTTCATCATTGATCCTCACCAATTCCCACACCAACACGCGCATGTAACGCGGAGGCGAGCATCGTCCCTACGGGACTAAACTCAATTTCTACCGGTACCCAGCGCTTTATTCTAAGGGCTCCGCGGTAAACTGCTGTGCCCTTGCGTCTGGCTCGCGCGCGACAGCGCTCGCCATCCGCTCACCCGCGCGCTGGGCTACTATACGCCCCCCTTACGGGGCTGGAAAGAAACTCTTTTTTACCCAAGAGTGGGTTCTTAGCGAAACTCTGAAGCTGTGCATCTTCATACATGTCTTCTCGTTCTGCGGCCAGTTAATTTCCTTTGTACGCGCTGCCTACTTTTATATTCCTGAATCGTGCCGGGGCGGCGCCGTGTCCGGTGCCCATGGTCTGCATAGGCTGGCCTTTGCCGCAGTTGGGCGTACCCCACAACGTCCACTGGTCGCGCGAGCAGATGGCGTCCATGGAATTCCAAAACTCGGTTGTAATGCCCGAGTACGACGGGTTTTTGATCATGCGTCCGCGCCTGCCATTTTTGATCTCCCAGCCGATCTCGCAGCCGAACTGAAAGTTATAACGCTTATCGTCAATGGACCACGAGCGGTTGGTCTGCACGAAGATTCCGTCATCGGTATCGGCAATAAGTTGTTCCAAGGTCAGCGGCTTCTCGCCGGGAAGGATGCTGATATTGGTCATACGAATAATGGGCAGGCGGTTCCAGCCTTCAGCGCGCATGGTGCCGCCGCTGCGCGTCGCCCCAATGGTGTGAGCGGTTTCGCGCGAGGAAAGATATCCGGTGAATTCACCGTTGCTGATGATGGGAGTGCACTGTGCGGCCACGCCTTCATCGTCGTATGCAAAAGTTCCCAATCCGGGTCCGTGCTGTACGGTGGCATCGGCCACCACGTTCACAAGATCGCTGCCATAACGCAGGTTACGCAGTTTATCGAGAGTAAGGAATGATGTGCCGGCGAAGTTGGCTTCCATGCCCAGCACGCGGTCCAGCTCAATGGGATGGCCGACGGATTCGTGGATCTGCAATCCAAGCTGCGAAGAATCCAGGATGATGGTCGCTCTTCCCTCCGGACACTGCGCTGCCTGGTGCAACGCGACCGCCTCTTCCCCTATGCGACGCGCGTTCTCGACCAGCTTCAGCTCTTCAATCAGCTCGTAACCTTTGTTCTGGTACTGCCCGCCGAAAGAGTTGGGATAAGAACGCTTCTGGATCTCGCTTCCTTGAAACGAATAGGCCGCGTAGCCGGCCCCGCTGATAAAGCGCAACTGGTGGATATCTGCGCCTTCGGAGGAATAAAACCACTGCTCGTAGCGGCGGAACTGCAGATTGGTTTCAGCTAAAGTTACGCCCGTAACCGAGAGCAGTTCCTTATCAACCTTCAGCAGCAGATCAATGTTCTGCTCGACTGAAATCGTAAAAGGATCAATCTTGTAGTCGCAGGTCCAGTCGGCGACTGCGGGTTTTTCCGGCGCCAGGCGCAACTCGCCGCCTTTCACCATTGCCGATGCCTCGGCAATCGCCACCGCCTTCGCGGCGGCGGCTTCCACAGCTCTTTGCTCCAGGGAATCGCTGGCGGCGAACCCCCAGCTTCCCTTGGCGATTACGCGGATACCAATGCCCAGCGATTCGGAGTCGGAGGCCTGGCCTACGCGGCCATTCTTGGTGGAAAGGAGGCGCTGGCGCTCATCCACGATGCGCGCGTCGGCGTAGGTGGCGCCACGTTGCGCGGCGGTATCCAGGGCCCAGGCGGCGATGTTTTTCATCACCCGAGATGATAAATGATTCCAAGCCAGGAATTAAACCGCAGAGGGCACGGAGGAGCGCAGAGGCTTGGGAAGTCGGGAGTACGATTTACGATTTACGATTTACGATTTACGATTTACTTTCAGCTTAACAATCGTTTTTGCAAAATCGCAAATCGTCAATCACAAATCGTAAATCGTCAATCCCTCAATTCCAGCCCTTGCTCTGCCGCAGTGAGGTAATGTGAGCGACGTGATGGCGTCCGTGCCATGCATAGAGGGCGAGAACCTGCTCCAGAGGCCAGGTTTTGTTCATTGCAGGATGAAAGTACGTCCGCTTCCACTCCTGCTCTTTCAAAGATTTCAGCAGATTGACCCAGCGCACGTGCAACGACTCCAGCAGTTGCAGGGAGACCTCAGTGGGCGTGCTGATATCGGGGAGCAGGGCCCACCTGTCTTCCTCATACGGTTTGATGGTAGGGTTGTCTTCGGTGAGCGCCAGCTTAAAGCGAATATACGCATTCATGTGGCTTTCGGGCACGTGGTGCACAACCTGGCGCACCGTCCATCCGCCCTCGCGGTAGGCGGTGTTGATTTGTGGCTCACTCAACCCTTTGACCGCAACCCGCAGGCGCTGGGGGGCCTCTACAATTGCGGCAATCCACTCCTGGCGCTGCGGTTCGCTGATGCTGGCAGGTGCTTCAAACTTGCCTATGGGATAACGCGGGTCGGTTGCTTGTGCCTGTGCCATGTATTCCTCCTTGGTCGGTTGTGAGCTTGAAAATAACCAGATTCTGCATAGCGAGTACAGGATTCAAATTCTTGTCCGTTTCCCCCACCGCACTGTGAAACAAACAATGAGCCAGAAATAGTGCCATTTTTTGTCATCGGCTTTGGACCATGAATCCCTTTTCAGATTTCTGAGCTGCTATCAACTCCCTGGCACCGAGTTGCGCTATTGGGCGCAACCTGAATGGTTTCTGTGTGCTAGATGCCACAGTAGCTCTGCTAGGCCAACATCTAACTCCTTCAAAAAGCAAGGTTTTGAGTCTGGCAAGGCGCTTGCATATATCTGTAAAGAGCCTTTTGAATAGCGCCAAATTGTCAATCCAGATTCGCAAAGAACTTTAGAGGTCGGGGGTGACTTAATGAAGCATAAATTCACGGCAACAGAAAAATTCACCACAACAGAAGTGGCGACATTTCGGCGCGAGCTGTCGAAGCGCGACTTGGACTGGCTCCAGACTGCCGAAATTATAAAAGCATTTATCGTCCAGCATGGCTACGGTGTTTCGCCGGAAACGGCCCTGGCAGCGGCTCGCAGGATTGAAGGCATCGGTTCCAATGCGGACTCTCTTCACACAGAGCTTGAGAGATTGGCCCTGGTGATGTAAGTCCGGGCATTTTTGAAACCCACCAATAAACAGGCGGTCCGTGTGGGCCGCCTGTCCTTCCATTAAAAAATCAAGCTGTGAGCTACCAGCTTCTAGCTGTTATTGGATTATCAAGGACTCGGATATCCCACCTCGCACCACAAGTGGTAATCAGAAATAACTTATGCGGGAGAACAATTTGTATAGGCAGGATGCCCACGCAACAGCCGACGAGGACGCCGGCGCTACTAAGAAGAACAGGCGGTCTTTAAGAGACCGCCTGTCTGCTCAATGCTTTGTTTTGGCTGAGTGCTGACTGCTTCTTTTACGTTCCCTCTGACCAGCTCGCCAGGTATTCTTCCTGCTCCGGGGTGAGGCGGTCAATCTTCATGCCCATGGATTCCAGCTTCAACTTGGCCACGCGTTTATCCAGCTCTTCGGGAACGGGGAAGACTTTGTGTTCCAGGGTCTTGTGGTTCTTCACCAGATACTCAACCGAGAGCGCCTGGTTGGCAAAGCTCATGTCCATCACCGAAGCCGGATGTCCTTCGGCAGCGGCCAAATTGATGAGACGGCCTTCACCCAATAGATAAATCTTGCGGCCATCCTTGAGCGAGTATTCATCCACGAATTCGCGGGTCGCGCGCTTGGAAGAGGCCATCTTCTCCAGCGTGGGGATATCAATTTCCACATTGAAGTGGCCGGAGTTAGCCACGATGGCGCCGTCTTTCATCAGTTCAAAGTGCTCTTTACCGATAACGCTCTTGTTGCCGGTGACGGTGACAAAGATATCGCCGATCTTGGCAGCCTCGCTCATAGACATAACTCGGTTACCGTCAAGCACGGCTTCAATGGCGCGGGTGGGGTTGATTTCGGTGACGATTACATCGGCGCCCATTCCTTTGGCACGCGAGGCCAAACCTTTGCCGCACCAACCGTATCCGGCGACCACGAACTTGGAGCCGGCGATCAGCGTATTGGTGCAGCGGATTACGCCATCAATCGTGCTCTGGCCGGTGCCGTAGCGGTTGTCAAACATATGCTTGGTATCGGCGTCGTTGACCGCGATGATGGGATACTTGAGCACTCCATCCTTGGCCATAGCGCGCAACCGGATGACGCCCGTGGTGGTCTCTTCGGTGCCGGCGATGATGCCGGAGACCACATCCTGCCGCTTGGTAAGCGCAATGGTTACCAGGTCGGCGCCGTCATCCATGGTGATATGCGGCTTGTGATCGAGCGCCGCCAGGATGTGGCTGTAATAGGTGTCGTTGTCCTCGCCCTTGATGGCAAAGACGGAGATGTTGTAGTCGCGCACCAACGATGCCGCCACGTCATCTTGCGTGGAAAGCGGGTTGGAAGCGCACAGCACCACGTCGGCGCCACCATCGCGCAGCGTGATGGCCAGATTGGCGGTTTCCGTTGTCACGTGCAGGCAGGCCGAGATGCGCATGCCCTTCAACGGTTCGTTTTTAATGAAGTCTTTGCGGATGTTCTGCAATACCTTCATGGACTGGTTGGCCCACTCAATGCGTCTTTTTCCTTGATCGGCCAGATCCAGATTTCTTACATCGCTCTTGACTTGCGTCACAGTCGCTGGAGACATAGTGTGATTGTTTTCCTTCTTCTTAACTTTTGTACTGACCTTCGTAGACATAAAGTTGTCTTATTTTAACTTTTTACCGGTTCCGGGGGTAGGAAATAGAGAGAGCCTTTACAGCATTTTCACAATCGCGTGCAAGTTCATCCGAGCACAATTTCTGTTGTGCACAAGTTGTCTAAATTTTTTCGGATTTTAAGCAACTGCAACATTGATGGCATCAGAAGGCCGGCGAAAAAATCCGCCGGCCTCCGAGATAAAACTATTATTTGCCAACCGTCACAGGAGCGCCAGCTTTCAGGCCGGCCTGCTCGCGCAGAGTGGCAGCCTTGTCGGTGGCTTCCCAGGTGAAATCCTTATCGTTGCGGCCGAAGTGGCCATACGCGGCCGTCTTGCGATAAATAGGCCGGCGCAAATTCAAGGATTCGATAATGCCCTTGGGCGTAAGCTGGAAGTTCTTGCGAACCAGCTCTTCGATCTTCTCTTGCGGAACCGTGCCGGTGCCGAAGGTCTCCACCAGAACGCCGACGGGCTCAGCCACGCCAATCGCGTAAGCAAGCTGCACTTCGCAACGCTCGGCCAATCCGGCTGCAACCACGTTCTTGGCGATGTAGCGCGCCATGTAGGCTGCGGAGCGGTCCACTTTTGTCGGATCTTTGCCGCTGAAGGCGCCGCCGCCGTGGCGGCCCATGCCACCGTAGGTATCCACGATGATTTTGCGTCCGGTCAGGCCGGTATCACCCATCGGACCACCCACAACAAAGCGGCCGGTGGGGTTGATGTGGTACTTGGTGTCTGCGTCGAGGAACTTGGCCGGAATCGAGGCCTGGATGACGTGCTGCAGGATATCGGCATGCAGCTTCTTGTTGTCTACATGCTCGGAGTGCTGCGTCGAGACCACGACGGCATCCACTCGCACGGGCTTGCCGTTTTCATCATATTCAACTGTTACTTGGGATTTGCCATCAGGACGGAGGTAATCGAGTTTGCCGCTCTTGCGCATCTCGGTGAGTTTCATAGTGAGCTTGTGGGCCAGCGAGATGGGCGTGGGCATGTAATCTTCATTTTCATTACAGGCGTAGCCGAACATCATGCCCTGGTCGCCGGCGCCGCCGGTATCCACACCCATGGCGATGTCGGGCGATTGCGCATGAATCGAGCTGATGACCGAGCAAGTGTTGGAATCAAAACCATAGGAAGCGTCGGTATAGCCCACCGAAGTCACCGTGCCGCGCACGATGGCGGGGAAATCCACGTAAGCTTCCGTGGTGATTTCACCGGCTATGATCACCACACCGGTGGTGGTCAGGGTTTCGCAGGCAACGCGGCTGTAGGGGTCTTTCTCCAGACAGGCGTCGAGGATGGCATCGGAAATCTGGTCGGCAATCTTATCGGGATGACCTTCCGTCACCGATTCAGAAGTAAATAAACAACGCTTTTTGGAAGCCAAAGTTGGAGCTCCTTAATTTAAGAATATTGAGAACACATAATAGCGGACACCTTGGGACCGCAGAGAAGGGAGTGTCTCGAGTCTTTACAAAGTTAACATTCTAATAACACTTAGGGCAATGATTTGCGCTCAAAAGCGGCTCCAGTGGGTTAAACGGGCGAGATTTGACATTGAGTGGAGCGCAAAACAGTTGCGCCATCCCCGGTTGCTAGTTTGCTAGGACTGCTTTTCACCGCTTCAGGCCACGCGCATTGAAAGTCAGGGTTTTGACTCTCTCACTGCCGGAAACCGGGATGGGAACCCCGTTGTGTACCACCGTAATCCCACCGGCATTGCCCGTCTTAAGCACCAGCTCTTGCCTTGCGCGGATGGTGCGCTCCTCGCCTGCAGGAATTACAACGTTCATCACTCGCTCGCCATCTGAGACCACATTGACCCAGCTAGTCTCTTTGGCCTGGATCTTGACGGTAAAGATGCCTTTCCTGATAGGAGCTTGAGCCGCGTTTGGGGCAGAAGGGGTTGAGGAATTCGCCACCGGCTGGGCTGGCAAATTTGCCGGATTGGCGGTTGTGATGGGCGGCGGATCGGCTTGCGCGGAGGCGTTATTCGCTATCGCGGCCTGGGTAGTCTGGGGCTGGTCCGCATCTTCGGAAATGCGGGGGCGGCTCTTCCAGTAGAACCATGCGATAAATCCGCCAACCAGCAAAATCACGGCGAGCACCACCCAAAAACGGTTGCGGCGGCGTATAGCGTCGTCGCTGGGCATCACGGGTGGCTTTACCCACGATGTGGGAGGCGGTTGCAGGGCGGCGGGCTGATCGTAGTTGGCCGAAGCCGCTAGAAAGTCGTTAACTGCCTGCTCTTCATCCAGGCCAAGGTATTTGGCGTAGGCGCGCACAAATCCTTTGTTAAATATACCTCCGGGAAGCTGATCAAACCGTTCCTGCTCCAGGGCAACCAGATTGCGCTTGCCGATTTTGGTGGATTCGGCGATCTCTTCCAGCTTGACGCCGCGCATTTCGCGCTCACGCCGCATACGCTCGCCAAAGGAAGCGGGAGCGGCCTTGGATGGCTGTGGATCCTGCGGATCCTGTGATTGTTCCGTCATTTGTTCCCTGTACGCTGGTATGGACGAACGCGGCGCAGCAAATTCAAGGGCTACCTCAAGAACAAGGGAAGATTGCGCCCATCATAGGTAGGCTGCTCCATGCTGTCAACTGAAAAGCAGTATTCAGCAGTCAGAGTCAGCCCCGGAAGCGGCATTTACATAGGGTTTAGAGATATTAGCCGCCCCGCAAAGCATGAATAAAACGCCAAAAGCTCATTCGCAGATTCATCATGTTTAGGGGCAAAGTGCTGAAATGCTGCTTTCTAAGGTGAAACTCCTGCTAATGGCCTATATTCACCCGGATAACCTTTTCTTGCCCATAGGAATTGCGACCGATATAATACGCGCCACGTGGCGTTTTGCCCCCCTTTGGACCACGAAGGAAACCCATTCGATGAGCGAGGCCCCAGAAGATCGCCGTCAACTCCCAGAGTTGAGCATCTTCCATGATGTGGCGAAGGCTCTGACATCCAGTTTGAATTTGGACTCGGTGCTGCAGACCATCATGGAAAAGATGGCGGAATACTTCCGTCCCGATACCTGGTCCCTGTTGATGGTGGATGAGATGACCGATGAGCTTTACTTTGCCATCGCCGTCGGCGACGCCTCCGATTCGCTCAAATCCGTCCGCCTGAAGATGGGCGAAGGCATTGCGGGATGGGTGGCCAAGCACGGCGAGCAGCTTATTGTGCCTGATGTCTACACCGATCCCCGCTTCGCCAAGCGCATTGACGCTATGACCAAGCAGCGCACCAGCTCCATGATCTGCGTTCCCCTGCGGGCCAAGCACCGCACCCTGGGCGTGATCCAGCTCATCAACTGCGTGCTCGATAACTTTGGCGACCGCGAGCTCTTCTTTCTGCAGGCCATCTGCGACTATGCCGCCATCGCCATTGAGAATGCCCGCTCCATGGAACGCATCCAGGAGCTCACCATTACGGATGACTGTACCGGCCTCTACAACGCCCGTCATCTCTATAAGACGCTGGAATCCGAGGTCTATCGCTCCGCCCGCTTCGGCCACGAGTTTAGCGTGATCTTTATTGACCTTGACCACTTCAAGAGCGTCAATGACACGCATGGCCACCTGATCGGCTCTAAGCTGCTGGCCGAAATCGGATATTTCATCAAGTCGCACCTCCGCCTCATTGATTACGCCTTCCGCTATGGCGGTGACGAATTCGTGATCCTTTTGCCCCAGACCAGCAAAGAAGCCGCCCTGGTTGTGGCCCGGCGCCTGCTCGATTCCCTGCGCGAGAGCGAATTTCTTAAAGCTGAAAACTTGAACCTCAATATCCGCGCCAGCCTGGGATTGGCCACTTACCCCGACGACGCCAAGAGCGCCCACGAGATCATCCGCCAGGCCGACGAGATGATGTATACCGTCAAAAACTCCACTCGCGACAACATCGCCGTCGCCCAGCAGGGGTTGCTGAAATAGCATCAGAAATCAAGACTGTTTATTGTTTCCCGGAGCCGCGCCACTGAACCGGAGAGCACGAGTTTTGTGAAACCAGTTCGTCCATTAATGTACGAGGCAAGTCATTACGACGCGTCGAAGCTGCTTGCCGAGTGGCACTGGCTCGTACCCGCTGTGCATACGCCGCTATTCATTTCAGCTTTCGGAGACTGGGTACTGGGCGCCCCTGACGGTAGTTTATGGGTGCTCTCCGTATTAGACGGAGACTATTTCATGGTCGCCAAGAATTCCGACGAATACAACTCCCTGAGTAAATCATCTGATTGGGTAGATGAGACTTTTATTGCTAGCTGGCTCAGCATAGCAGCTTCTCATGGTCTAAATCCAAGCAAGGATGAATGCTTAGGCTGGAAGATTCATCCCCTTTTTGGCGGCAAGTTTGAAGTTTCAAACCTACAAGTGTTCAGCATGTTCGTATATCAGTCCCTCATGGGCCAGCTTCATCGTCAGATACGGGAACGGCAGCCGTCGTCCAGCAAGGGCTGTTGAGGCTGGAAATCTCCTCCGCATCTCGGCGCCCTCCGCGGTTATTTTCGAACATTCAAGAACTGAGTGCTGATTGCTGAATGCTCGTTAATGCGGCCGCGATTGCAGTACTGGCGTGTCGTCTGTCCCGGCAGGGGTCGTTTTAGGCTGCACCGGGGTCCAGGCGGAGGGGTTTTGCGGGGCTGAAGGGTCAACCCCAAAATCCCATACAAAAAGGTTCATCTGTTTTTCTGCCAGCATCTCGGCCACGGCATATTCGCCCGGCTTCAGCGACGCCGCAGGAGTCACCTTGATCCATTCGCTGGTCACCTGCTCAACCTGCGTAGAGATTAAGTTCTCCTGCTGGCTCATCGTGCCGTAAAACATGATCTTCAGGTTTCCAATCACGCGCGAGTCTTTTTTCTTTTCCAGTTGCACAATGCGGAAGCGCTGGGCCAAGTCAGGGAGTTTTTGTTTTTTGGTATCCGATTTGTTGGCATCCGGTTTGTTCGCATCCGGGGCGGTGTCATCGGTGGCGACGCTTTCATTGATATCCAGGTAGATGACCGGTTGTGTGGAATGCGCCTGCACCCTGCCCCTTGCTCCTGGGATCTCAATCGTCTGTTTTGTGGAGAGCGAAATCGGATTGATGGCCGCGCTTAGAATGGTGCGTCCCATGTCCTTGTGGATCTCGCCGCCGCTCTGCACCAGTTCAACAAGCTCCGGCCTTTCCTGATAAACGTCCAGCAGGTATACGCCACCGGTGTCCGGCAGTTGCACCCCCGGCGCGACTACCGGTGTTTTGGCCTCCTGGGCCTTGCGCTCCGCCTCGTCTTCCGCTGCAAGACGCTTTTCTTCCGCGCTAATCCCCTCCTGCAACTCCTGCTCATACTTTTCCGTCGCCGGCCAATCAATCAGCGAGGTAGGCAGCTCTTCCCATTCATAGCGTTCGGCGCTGAAGTAGCGCACGCGGTCGCCCTTGACCTCCCAGCGCACCGCAGATTGGTAGCTGCCGTCTTTCAGGATCAGGCGCTTACTGCGCGCCTGGCCATGTAGGGCCGGGGAAAACAAAACCCCCGCCCCCAGCAGAAGCACGAGGGCCACAACACGCAATGCGAAGCTGGAAACCCGCGGCATAGATATACAAATCATAACGCCTGAAACCCCGGCCTTGGTATGTATCTGTTTTAGATTTAGATGCGTTATTGCTTTCCAGAATCACTTAACAATTCCATCCCCCCTATTTTTGAGGGACTTAACCCTGTCCCAATCTTTTTACAAGAAATTCCTTGACAATAGTGTTTACAAGACACATTATTAGTGTTGTACAGACACTTAATAAGGAGGCCCAAGACAATGTTTAGATTCATCAAGGTTCCACCCACCACCTACGTCTTGCATTACACGGGCGGCAAGCTGAAGCGGGAGGGCGCCGGCCTTTTCTTCTTCTATTACACGCCCACGTCAACCATCATCACCGTGCCGCTGGCGAGCGCCGATGCGCCATTTGTCTTTGCCGAATCCACGGGCGACTTTCAATCCGCGACGATTCAAGGACAGCTTACCTACCGGGTCTCAGACCCAAAACGGCTGGCTGGTCTGCTGGATTTCAGCGCGAACCCCTTCTCCGAAGCCCCGCTCAAGTTGCCAGAGCGTCTTCTGCATACGACGCAAACCCTGACGCGCACGGTAACCCAGCGCATGAGCTTGCGCGAGTTGCTGGTCAGTTCTGATCGGCTTCGGGAGGAGGTCTTGAAAAGCCTGAAAGAGTCCGAGACCGCCTCCACCTTGGGAGTTGAGGTGCTTGGGCTCTCCATTCTTTCCATCAAACCCACGCCGGAGATGGCCAAGGCCCTTGAAGCCGAGGCCCGCGAGGCCCTGCAGCGCCGCTCCGACGAGGCGATCTATGCCCGGCGCAACGCCGCTGTGGAACAGGAGCGGCTGATTAAGGAAAGCGAACTCAATACCCTGATTGCAGTTGAGGAAAAGCAACGGCAAATCCGGGAAACCAAAATGGCGGCTGAGATTGCCGTAGAGGAGCAACGCGCCAAGCTGATTGACCACCGCGTGCAAAACGAGCGCAAGGACGCCGACAGCCGCGCCTATGCTCTGACGCAAATCCTCAAGCCCATTCGCGAAGTGGATTGGCGTTCGCTGATGCTGCTGGGTGGAGGAGGAGCGGGCGATCCGCGAACATTGATTGCCATGGCCTTTCAGGACCTGGCCAACAACGCGCAGAAGATCGGGGAGCTGAATATTTCTCCTGACCTTTTGCAATCGCTGCTCACTTCAAACCGGAAGTGATTTATGTACGAGAAAATTGTTGTCATCACCAGAAAAACCCGGTTGCAAGAGCTGATTGAACGCTTCAACACTCACGCTCAGGCAAAGTTTTACATCGAGCACGCGGGTGGAGACTTTGCCGACTATGAGCAGGAGCACGGCAACTACGAACACGCACTGCAGCAGACGCAGAGAGCGCTGGAGCTTGGGCTGAAGCTGCAGTGCGTGGACCGTTCTTTTGTTCCTACATTTCTGTTCACGCCCAAAGACGTGATTGTCACACTGGGGCAAGATGGGCTGGTCGCTAACACCGCCAAATATGTGGACGGCCAGCCCATCATTGCCGTCAATCCTGACCCCAGCCGCTTTGATGGCGTGCTGCTTCCCTTTCTCCCTAAAGACGCCTGCGCGGCGGTGCACAATCTGATGGAAGGCAAGCAGCGCGTTCGTGCCGTGACTCTAGCTGAAGTTCAATTGAACGACAGCCAGCGCCTGCTGGCCTTCAACGATCTTTTTCTTGGGGCACGCACGCATATCTCTGCCCGCTATCGCCTCACTTGGCAAGGACACGCCGAGCCGCAGTCATCGAGCGGCGTCATCGTCTCTACCGGTGCGGGCAGCACGGGGTGGATGTCCTCGGTATTCAACATGGCGTCGGGTGTCGCCCAGTTCGCTGGCGGCAAAGCTCCTACGGGCTTGAAAATGACCTGGGAAGATCCGCGGCTGTTGTTCGTCGTCCGCGAACCGTTCATCAGCCGGCACTCGCAGGCAAATATCGTCGCCGGCTTAGTCACTCCTGAGCACAGCCTCTGCTTGGAATCGCTGATGCCCTCGGGAGGCGTAATCTTCAGCGACGGCGTCGAAGCCGACTTCCTGGAATTTAACTCGGGCGCAATTGCCACGATTCATGCAGCGGCCCAAAAGGCTCAGCTCGTTATCGGGTAAAGTAGACATGATGCGAGTCACAGTTGACTTGGTGATCTTCACCATTCACGAAAACGAATTGAAGATACTGCTGGTGAAGCGGGGCATCGAGCCCTTCGCCGGCGCTTCGGCCCTTCCGGGCGGCTTCGTGCATGAGAACGAATCGCTGGAAGCGGCGGCGCTGCGCGAATTGCAGGAAGAAACCGGAGTCAAAGAAGTCTATCTGGAGCAGCTCTACTCCTTCGGAGATCCGGGCCGCGACCCGCGCGGGCGGGTAGTCACAATTTCCTACTATGCTTTGATCTCTCCTGACCAGTCTCTCCGCGCCGGGACTGACGCCGCCGACGCGCGCTGGTGGCCGGTCTCGAAGCTACCGCCGCTGGCCTTCGATCATCGCAAGATCGTAGACTACGCCGTAGAACGCCTGCGCAACAAACTGGAATACACCACCGTAGGATTCCAGCTCCTACCCGCCAAGTTCACGCTCACAGAACTGCAGCGGGTCTATGAAGCCATCCTGAACAAAGAGCTGGATAAACGAAATTTCCGCCGCAAGCTTGAGTTGCTGAAAATCCTGAAGCCACTAAACGAGTGGCAAAAAGGGGGACGCAAGCCCGCCCGGCTTTACCGCTTCTCCGCGACGCAGTTTGAGAAATTAAAAGACAAAGGCATATTGTTTCCGTTTTAAGTGAATGGAGTTCAAGTGAGTGGAATAAGAGTCATCTAGGCTTTATAATTGTAGTTACGGTATGGTAACTACAAAAAATGCGCTTCGAATGGGATGAGGCGAAGAATCGCCGTAATCTCGCGAAACATAAAATCAGCTTCGAGACGGCACAGCTGGTTTTTGAAGATCCATATGCGCTCAGCTTTCAGGACCTTATCGTCAATGGCGAAGAGCGGTGGCAAACTTTTGGAATGATTGCTGGTCTTATTGTGATGGTGGCCCATATCTTTTGGGAAGAAAATGGCGAAGAAATCATCCGCCTCATTTCAGCCAGGAAAGCAAGTTCACGAGAGAGAAAAATCTATGAAGCTCACAAAAAATCAGGCTAAAGAGATACGCGCTTTGAAGCGGATGAAAGACGAAGAAATCGATTTTACGGATATTCCAGAGCTGGTGAATCCAAGTAAAGTGGTCGTCGGAAAGTTCTATCGGCCTATCAAGAAATCGTTGACGATTCGGATTGATGCTGACGTTCTCGCATGGGTCAAGGGACAGGGGAAGGGATACCAGACCCGAATCAATTGCTTCTTGCGAGAGAAAATGCAAGCAACCACCAAATATCAGTGGTATGGCATCTGCAGCCTGGACGGCGCGGACTGGCCCCACCTTGCGAAAGAAGATAAAGAACCAAACACGAATCAGATCCTATCTTGACTACTACTCTCCGTAAACCCGCGTCTTTTAAGCCAAGCCTGGAGTTCAAGTCATCTGGCCTCAGGGGAAGACTGCAACCAGTGTGCAACCAAGTGCTGAAGCAGTTCCACCAGCTTCCTTCTCTCAGACTACTTTGCTACTTTGACGACGAGAATCCGGAACGGTTGCAAAAACATTTTGGGCAGTTTGCAGGCATTCACATTCCCATCCTCGGGGCTGTGCCTTGGCCGGATTATGTAGAGCACCACTTTTTTGATTGGGCCGGAGAGATTGCCTTCGATAATCTGATTTACGTACCTGGAACCAGATATGCCCAGGAAAGAGTTCATTTTGTCATTATTTTTTCACACGAATTGCAGCATTTCATACAGTGGGGATTTGCACGAAAGGTCTACCAGGCCAATGTTCTTCTTTTCCAGAATCTCCACTTGTTCGATCCAACAACAGAAGTCAAACCATGGGGCCTTCCTCTCAATCGTGACGCCATGATCGTTGCAAAACGGGTCGCGGGGGCCGTTTGCGGCATGAAACGTGTAAAAGAATTTATAGAGTTACAAATTAACGACGGCAAACAAGCCACGAATATCTCGAAAACACAAATGTGGGAGTGGATTCGAACTATTTCGCCGTCTGCCCCCCGTTACGATTTGTATAAAGAGACTGATCATCTCGTCCAGAAATATAGGACCAAGCTTATCCGTCTTAAGTCCGATATAGACTTCTCAAAATCTGAGTGGTGGCTCTAGAGTATTCCAAGGCTGGTTGGGTCCTCTAGATCGGTCTTTTCGTAATCGCTGTTTTCTGCCATAATTGGTTGTGCACCCCTATTGGCGCCAGGCCAACCCTAGTTTTATTGGGGGCACAGTATCCTCTGAAATCAGTTCTCGGTTCTCAGTTCTCGGTTCTCAGATTAGTACCTATAAACTCTTCAAGGTGAGGTCAGAATGTCTGCAAAGTACATCTTTGTAACGGGCGGGGTTGTGTCTTCATTGGGCAAGGGGCTGGCGGCTGCATCCATCGGATGCCTGCTTGAAAGCCGTGGTCTCAAGGTCAACCTGCAGAAGTTCGACCCTTATCTCAACGTTGATCCGGGCACCATGTCGCCCTTCCAGCATGGCGAGGTCTTTGTGACCGATGACGGCGCCGAGACTGACCTCGACCTTGGCCACTACGAGCGCTTCACCCACGCCAAGTTGACCCGCGACAATAACTGGACGACCGGCCGCATTTACGAACAAATTATCGCAAAGGAGCGCCGCGGCGATTACCTGGGCAAGACCGTGCAGGTGATTCCACACGTCACCAACGAGATCAAGGCGGCCATGAAAAAGATCTCACAGGATATGGACGTGGTCATTGTCGAGATCGGCGGCACGGTGGGCGACATTGAATCGCTGCCCTTCATCGAAGCTATCCGCCAGATGCGCCAGGAGCTCGGCCGCGAGAACACGCTTTTCGTGCACGTGACCCTGGTCCCCTGGATCGGAGCGGCCGGCGAGCTGAAGACCAAGCCCACGCAGCACTCGGTGAAAGAGTTGTTGAGCATAGGAATTCAGCCTGACATCCTGCTCTGCCGCACTGACCGCTTTCTCTCCAAGGAGATCAAGTCGAAAATCGCTCTGTTCTGCAACGTGGAAGAAGATGCTGTCATCACCGCCAAAGACGTGGCTTCGATTTACGAGGTCCCGCTGGTCTTTGCCAAAGAGCAGGTGGATACGCTCGCGCTGAAATATCTGCACTTGAATGCGCCCGAGCGCAATCTGAGCAGGTGGGAAGAGCTGGTGCACCGAGTTTACAACCCGAAAGACGAGGTCTCGATTGGCATCGTCGGCAAGTATGTGGAATACGAAGACTCTTACAAATCCCTGAAAGAAGCCTTGGTGCACGGCGCGGTGGGCCACAACCTCAAATTGAATGTGACTTGGGTGGAAGCTGAGGGCCTCGAAACCGAAGGCCGCGAGTACGAGGCGCAGATCGAGGAATACGACGGCCTTCTGGTCCCCGGAGGCTTCGGCAAGCGTGGCATCGCGGGAATGCTGAACGCCATCCGTTATGCCCGTGAAAATAAAGTTCCCTATTTCGGAATCTGCCTGGGCATGCAAACGGCGTGTATTGAATATGCCCGCAATGTTTGCGGGCTGGAGTCGGCTGACTCCAGCGAGTTCGATCCGGCGACGCCGCATCGCGTCATCTACAAACTGCGCGAGCTGCGCGGGATCGACGAACTGGGCGGCACCATGCGGCTGGGCGCCTGGGCTTGCAAGCTTGAACCCGGCTCACTCGCCCACAAGGCTTATGGTGAGCTTGAGATCAGCGAGCGCCACCGTCATCGCTATGAGTTCAACCGCGAGTATGAGGCCATCCTGACCGGCGCCGGGCTGCGCATCACCGGCTCGACTCCTGATGGGACTTATGTTGAGATCGTAGAAATCCCCGGTCATCCGCATTTCTTAGGATGCCAGTTCCATCCTGAGTTCAAGTCGAAGCCGCTGGAGCCGCATCCGCTGTTCTCGACGTTTATTAAGGCCTCGTATGAAAGTGGCCGTGAACGCCGCGCCAAGAAGCTCTCGACGGAGCTGGAGCAGTTCCATCGGCCAGAGAAAGTCAGTAAGAGATAGAATCAACTCTAGTAGTCTTAAGCTTTTAGCCTTTGGCTTTTAGCTAAAGGCTAGGAGCTCAAGGCTAAAAGCTTGTCTTTTAAAGTTGGCAAAGTCGAAATCGGCGGCGACGCGATGTTTCTGATCGCCGGGCCTTGCGTCATTGAGAGCGAGGCCCACGCCATCAAGATGGCCGAGTGCGTCAAGGGTGTGAGCCGGTCGCTGCGGATTCCTTACATTTTCAAGGCCTCTTACGACAAGGCCAACCGCACTTCGCTCACGAGCTACCGCGGTCTGGGCATTGGCGCTGGTTTGCGCATTCTCCAAAAAATCAAAGAGACGGTGAGAATTCCTGTGCTCACCGACGTGCACGAGGCCGTGGACGTGCAGCGCGTCGCCGAAGTCGCGGACGTGCTCCAGATCCCCGCCTTTCTCTGCCGCCAGACCGACCTGATCATCGCCGCCGCTAAATCGGGACGCGCGGTGAACATCAAGAAGGGCCAGTTCGTCTCTCCCTGGGACATGCGCCACGCCGTGGAAAAATGCCGCGACGCGGGATGCGAGCGCGTCTTCGTGACCGAGCGCGGGGCCTCGTTTGGCTACAACAACCTGGTGGTGGATATGCGCTCGCTGCCCATCATGCGCGAGTTCGCTCCGGTGGTCTTCGACGCTACACACTCTGTGCAACTTCCTTCAGCGGGAGAAAATGGGAAAGCTGTGTCAGGAGGCCAGCCGCAATTTATTCCCATGCTGGCGCGAGCCGCTGTCGCCGCCGGCGTAGATGGAATTTTTATGGAAGTTCACGATGACCCCAAGAACGCCAAATCCGACGGAGCCAATGCGCTGGACTTAAAAAAATTGCGCAGCGTTCTCCTGGAATTGGTGGCGGTGAGAAAAGCAGTTACTCAGTCTCCTCGCGCTTAGAAAGCCGCGTTTACCCTTTAGTAATTTGCGGCTCCTGTTTTTGACCTCGGGAAACCGGCCCCCCTACCCCACTTGCAGCAAGTGACTGGAATCGGTAAAAGGAACGTGATCGCCGCGTATTTACTGGGGAGAGCCGCTGTCGCGGGGAGCACCAGCTGAAGTGGCAGCGGTGTTTACTGGATATGCAACATCAGCGGCCGTTTCTGAGTACTGCTTTTACAAATTTTCAAAGAGCGTCGTTCATCTAAAGGGGCTCCGCCGCCAA
The DNA here is from genome assembly GCA_035487355.1 of Terriglobales bacterium. Lineage (NCBI taxonomy): Bacteria > Pseudomonadati > Acidobacteriota > Terriglobia > Terriglobales > Terriglobales bacterium. The sequence continues at coordinate 25,642 of DATHMF010000091.1, forward strand.
AACAAGACTGCTGCGCCCCTAGCGCTGCGCTCGCGCTCATGCGGCGCTCGCTTCGCGCTCACCCAGGACGATGCCTTCACATTCTTGAATGATAGATACACCCACGGCTCGCCAGGGCAGGCTTCCGGGACGATCATAATCCAGGTGTGCCCGAAAGTCAGCGTTTTGATACCACAATGGGACCACCAGCAGCCAAGTTGTTTTAAGGAATCGCGATGACCTGCTCGATGAAAGCATCTTTTTGCAACTGCTTGGATTGGCCGTTGGGCTCGAGCCTGAACACTGCGCTTCCGTTGGAATAGAGGATAGAGCCGTCGGTGCACACGTCGAATGACAACACCGATTTCGCCAAGGTTGTGCGCGATCCATCGGGGGCCTGGCGCACCAATTCCCACGATTTCGGGACCAGGTCGGGCGCGGTTTCGCCGGATTGTCCTTTCAATGCTTCAGCGGCATCCACCATATTGCCGTAAATCATCATCCGTCTGAGGTCCATCTCCTGCTGCTTGGCTGCACCTGAGCTCATCAGGGTCTTGCCGCTGTAGCGCGCGCTGAAAAAATTCAGGTAGTGGAACAAAGCATTGAGCAACCGGAACGGGAACAGCAAAAAATCGAGTGCGGCGCGCAGCCAATTTACCCTGGCCACCGGCTTCTCATACGGTTTGCAGATGTAATACAGCGCGCCTTCGGCATCCATTTGCGGCGCCAGCAAGTCATGCTCAGGATCTTCCACCAGCGAGCTTACTTCGCCTCCCTGCAGAGTGAGCATTTGAATGCTGAACGGACTGCGCCCGGCCGCCACCCCTTGCGCGTTGCGCGCAATCCCGGCGGATTGAAATACGATTTTTCCTTCCCCATCTGGCTTGCCCGGCCCTTCCGCATCTTCCCTGCCTGGGACCCAGCGCGGGGCCAGGTCTATGGAGTCTCCCTGCGTAGCTTCCGCCAGTTCGCTGCAATCCGAGCGCATGACAGCAATGCTCGAGTTGCCCGCCTTGTGCCGGATCACACACGTCAAGCGGTCCTTCCCCGGCAAAGCGTGGATCTGGGACAGCCGGTAATCGCTGGTATGCAGCAAGCGCTGCTCCTGCCGGGCAGAATCACGCAGCGAAAAAACTCCGCCGACCTCCGGGGTCTCAAGCGTATAAAAGAGTTCGTCGGCAGCGCATCCGCAACACAGGCCGGTGATGGTCATCCTCATGCTTTCCGGTTCGGCAGCATTCGCACCCCACAGCGCCGCCCCGCGCAGCATGAATTGCGCTCCGGTCCCCTCGCGCTTCCACGCGTTGCGGTTCTGGATATCCTGGACGCGCTGCCGCAAAGAATTTCCAAACTTGCTGTCAATCTCGTGGACGGGCGACTCCCCGAGCTTAAGTTTCATCTTCCCTGCAGCAATGTAGGCGTAGCCGGACATAACCTTCCTGGAATTTAGGGTCGGGGATGCAGTGATATTAGCAGGGAACTTGCCTATAAATAAAGAACCAAGGTTCAACAACCTTTGCCTGCTTGCAATTGCAATCCAGATGCTAACATCGTTGTTCACAACTTGTGGAGACTCACATGCGCTTTTGCTGCCGGGTCCTTTCGGTTTTCCTATTTCTGCTTCTTGTGACCGGTCCTCTTTTCGCTCAAGGCCCGACGAGTAACGCGGCCGCTGCCGGCAGCTTCGAGCCTTTGGAGCACTGGCGGCAGGCGATACTAGCCGGGGATTCGGCAACGCTGCAAGCGACGTACTCCACCCAGCCTCCGGTAATCATCAAAGGCGCGATCACGGAAAGCCAGGGCCCCGATGAAGAACTCAAATTCTGGAAAGAGCGTAAAGAAGCCGGCCTCACCAGCCTGACCTTTGACGATCTGGACGTAAAACCGGGCGAGAATACAAAAAACGAGCAAGTGATGTTTCAGGCAGTCATCACCTCCGCGCCTGCCACCGGCACAGCGCACACATGGTATCTGCGGGCGGTGCAATACTGGCAGGAGCAGAAAGGTGGATGGCGTATTGTGCAGGTTGTGCGCGGCGAACTCACCCGGCTTGAGCTTCCGGTGCATGCCCATATGTCGCACCACAACCTTTTCCCCCCGGATGCCGACGCCCACGCCGAATTAAATCAGGCGCTGGCCGATGCCGCCAAGGAGAAGAAGCACGTCTTAGTGATCTTTGGCGCCAACTGGTCGTTTGACTGTCACGTACTCGACCTCGCTTTTCATCGTCCTGACCTCGAGCCGCTGGTAGAAAAAAATTATGTGGTCCTGCATGTTGATATTGGCGGGTCAGAGACGAACAATAACCACGATTTGGCCGAACGCTTCCAGGTGCCGCTGGAAAAAGGTGTGCCGGCCCTGGCCGTGGTGAAGAGCGACGGCACACTGCTGTTCAGCCAGCGCGACGGAGAGTTTAAATCCACCCGCACCCTCGGCCCGGAAGATTTGGAAGCGTTCCTGGAAAAATGGAAAGAGTAATCTTTAACCACAAAGGGCACAAAGGAAAGAACACAAAGGACACGAAGATGATTTGGATTCGCAAGTTTAGAGTGGACATATCTGCCCCGCGACTGCTCTCACTGTTAATCTTCTGTTAACATCCTTCTTTCCTATGAAGGCGAGTAAGAAATCGCATATCGGTGAAAATGTGGTTCGCATCGAGGCTGAGGCCTTGCGCGAGCTGGCGGCGCGCATTCGTGGACCTATGTCTGCCGCATTCGAGCGCGCGCTTGCACTGCTGCACGCCTGCAAAGGACGCGTGGTCGTCACCGGCATGGGCAAGAGCGGCATCATTGGGCGCAAGATTGCCGCTACTCTCAGCTCTACGGGTACCCCCGCGCTTTTCCTGCATCCTGCTGAGGCCATGCACGGTGACCTCGGCGTGCTTGTCCGCGGAGACGTGGTGCTTGCCCTCTCTTCCAGCGGTGAGACCGAAGAAATTCTGCGGTTGCTGGTCACCATCAAGCGCCTGGGCATTCAACTGATCTCGGTTACCGGCGACAAACTCTACAACGGCACTAAGACATCCAAAAACGCAAAAAAAGTTTCTACCCTGGTCACCGCCGCCGATGTGGCCCTCGATTGCTCCGTGGATAAAGAAGCCTGCTCCCTGGGCCTTGCGCCCACCGCTTCCACCACGGCCATGCTGGCGCTGGGCGATGCCCTGGCGGTCGCGCTCTCTGACCGGCGCGGATTCAAGGAGACCGATTTTGCCGACCTGCATCCCGGCGGCAAGCTGGGCAAGAAGCTGGCGCTGGTGGAATCCCTGATGCATTCCGGCGACGCCGTGCCACGCGTCGGGCCGCACACCAAAATGCACGATGTCATCTACGAGATGTCGCGCAAGGGCCTGGGAATCACAACCGTGGTCGAACGCGAGAAGCTGGTGGGCATCATCAGCGATGGCGACCTGCGCCGCCTGCTGGAAAAACGCGGCAAAGATGTGATGGACCTGACCGCCAAAGAGTGCATGACGCGCTCGCCGCAAACCATCTCGGCGACGCAATTCGCCTCCGCCGCCCTGAACATCATGGAGCAGCGCAAGATTACCTCACTCGTGGTTGTGGATTCGACCGGCAAGGTCGAAGGCATTGTTCACCTGCACGATTTGTGGGGAACGGAAATGGTGTAAGAATTGCATAATTGGGTAATCGGGTAATTGTAGAATTGAAATGCGACCTAGCCCAATTACACAATTACGCAATTCCCCAATTCGACAATTCTATGTATCACTACAACATACAAACCGCGCTTGAAGAGCTGAACGAAGAAGCTGTGCTGCCCAACCCGGTGCATGTGCGCGATATGATTTTGCGCGCGCATTTGCCGCCTGAGCGCTCCATCGAAGCCAACCGGACATTCCTGGAATATCAGAAGCATTTCGGCGAGGCGCAGAAGCTGGCGCGTGAGCTGCTCAAAAGCCTGGCTCCAAAATAACGTTGCGAAATAACCTGGGCGCTCTCCAAGATGAAGACCTTAGGCATCATCGGCGGCATTGGGCCAGAATCTACTATCGAGTACTACCGTTTCATCATTGCCTCGTATCGCGAGAAGAAAAAGGATGGTAGCTACCCCTCCATCATCATCAACAGCATTAATTTGCAAAAAGCAGTGGACCTGATTACGGCTGGTGAATTTGTCCAAGTAGCCGAGTACATCGTTGCCGAACTACACAAGCTGGCCAAAGCGGGAGCAGATTTCGGCTTGCTAGCCGCCAATACTGCGCATATTGTTTTTGATGAAGTTCAACGCCAGTCCCCCATTCCGTTGATCAGCATTGCGCAAGCTACTTGCGATGCCGCCAAGCTCCGCGGCCTGAAGAAACTGGGCCTGCTTGGCACTCGGTTCACCATGCAAGGGCGCTTTTATCCTGAGATTTTTTCTCGCGAAGGTATCGTGCTGGTCACGCCTGACGAAGGCGAACAGGCCTACATTCATGAGAAATACATGGGCGAATTAGTCAACGGCATTTTTCTGCCGGAAACCCGCGAGCGCCTGCTGGCCATCGTGAACGCGTTGCAGAAACGCGAGGGCATTGAAGGCCTCATTCTGGGCGGCACCGAGCTGCCCTTGATTCTGCGTGATGCCACCGCCGGCATTCCGTTTTTGGACACGACCAAGATTCACGTCGAGAGCGCCGTCGCACAGTTGTTGTCATAAAGCAATGGAGGGATGCTTATGTGCGCGAAGAAGGCATTTATCTATGTGGCGATTGCGCTCGCCGGACTGCTTACGACTGCGGGATGGTCACAGCAACAGCAGATATCTGGTCGTGAGCGTGGCCAGATACTAGATATGCTGCGTGACATCGCCGACGACGTTCGCAAACACTACTACGACCCGAAGTTCCATGGGGTGGACTGGGACGCAGCGGTCAAAGAAGCCAGGCAGAAGATTGATAAAGCGGAGACCATGAACCTGGCGCTTGCCGAGATCGCGGCAGCGCTGGATACCCTGCACGACTCCCACACCTTTTTTGTTCCTCCGCAGCGTCCTTACCGCCACGACTACGGCTGGCAGCCTCAAATGATCGGCGACCGCTGCTATGTTGTCCGTGTGCGTCCCAACAGCGACGCCGATGCCAAAGATGTAAGGCCCGGAGACGAGGTGCTGGCGATCAACGGCTATACCCCAATTCGGGACAATCTCTGGAAAATACAATATATGTTCAACATCCTACGCCCGCAGCCCGGGCTGCATCTGAATCTGCGCGACCCCAGGGGCGGCGAGAGTCAGGTTGATGTAGCGGCAAAAATCACGGAACTTGTGCATGTCAGGGATCTGACCGGCAACGGCATCTGGCCTCTTCTACGTGAGATAGAAAACGAAGAACATCTCATGCGAATCCGTTACGCCGAAGTGAGTGATGACCTGATGGTCCTGAAGTTTTCCAGCTTCTTCTTTTCCGAATCGGAATTGGACAACATCATTGGCAAAGCGCGTAAACATAAAGCGCTAATTTTGGATTTGCGCGGTAATCCCGGCGGCAGTGTGGATACACTTGCGTATCTGATCGGCCACATATTTGAAAATAATGTGAAGATCGCCGACCGGGTTGGGCGAGATACAAGGAAACCTCAGGTCGTCAAGGTCATTGGCCATAACCATTTCAGCGGCAAGCTGGTTGTGCTTGTGGATAGCCAGTCCGCCTCGGCGGCAGAGATTTTTGCGCGCCTGGTTCAGATTGAAAAACGGGGAGTAGTCCTTGGCGACCAAACTTCGGGCAGCGTCATGGAAGCCAAGGAATACAGTTACCAGATCGGTATGGGAACCGTTGTCTTCTTCGGCGCATCCATCACTGACGCCGATCTTATTATGACCGACGGCAAGAGCCTTGAGCATACAGGGGTAACACCAGATGAGATTGTTCTGCCCACTGCTGCTGATCTGGCAAATGAACGCGATCCAGTCCTGGCCCATGCCGCTGAGACGCTTGGAGTCCAACTCACGCCAGAACAAGCTGGAAAGATGTTCCCCTACGAGTGGCCCCAACAGTAGCAACATTTTCAGGAATCCAAACTAGTTTGCGATTATTGCGCCTTCAGGGAGTTTCGCGACTTGCCGCCAATGAATTAGAATCAATGATTCGTCACTACAGTTTTAGCTCTTAAACTTCTATGCAGCTCTGGTCACAACTGTTTATCCCTACACTGCGCGAGGCCCCGGCCGATGCCGAGGTCGCCAGCCACAAATACCTGTTGCGCGCGGGATACATCCGCCAGCTCGCCGCCGGAATTTATTCTTATTTGTTTCTCGGCCAGCGTTCGATCCTGAAGATCACCAACATCGTCCGCCAGGAGATGGACAAGATCGGGCAGGAGTTCTACCTGCCGGCGCTCAATCCCCGTGAAATATGGGAGGCCAGCGGGCGCTGGGCGGTCATGGGCGACAACATGTTTCGCCTCAAGGACCGCAAAGGGGCCGACCTGTGCCTGGGCATGACCCACGAAGAGGTCATGACCGATATCGCACGCAACGAGCTGCGCAGTTACCGGCAACTGCCGCAGGTCTGGTATCAGATCCAGACCAAGTTCCGCGACGAACCCCGTCCTAAATCGGGGCTGTTGCGCGTGCGCCAGTTCATCATGAAGGATTCGTATTCCTTCGACGTTGACGCCGCCGGGCTCGATCTCTCTTATAAAAAACACTATGACGTCTACCGCGCCATCTTCGACCGCTGCGGATTGAAATATTCCGTGGTTGAGGCCCACTCGGGCTCGATGGGCGGCTCGCAATCGCACGAGTTCATGATCACGACCGAAGCCGGCGAAGACCTGATTGCGACCTGCGAGAAATGTGATTATGCCGCCAACCTCGAGAAGGCAGCTTCCACGCTTCCTCCGGTGGAAGACTTAGAGCCGACCGGGCCGAAGCCTGAGCTGGTTTCCACGCCGGGCATGAAGACGATTGAAGAGGTTTCCAAGTTTCTCAAGGTCTCGCCCACGCAAAAGATCAAGACCCTGGCGCTGATGCAAATCAGCGAAGACCCCAAGACCAAGGAAACGCGCACGCGTCCGGTGGTCGTGCTTTTGCGCGGAGACCATACTCTGAACGAGGCCAAGCTTGCCGGGGCATTGAACGGAAGTGAAACCCGTCCCATGCGCCCGGAAGAGATTCAGCAGGTTTTCCGTTCGCCGGCCGGGTTTCTTGGTCCGGTTGGGCTTGCGGCTTTTCACGCCGATATGGGCGGCAGCCAGACCCAGCGCATCCTGCTTGAGGCGTTGCCCATTATCCTGGGCGACAACGCGCTCAAAGGACGCAAAAACCTTATCGCCGGGGCGAACAAAGAGAATTTCCACTTACGCAACGTCACTCCGGGCCGGGATTTCGGCGTAACCGAGTGGGTGGATTTGCGCAACGCCGCTGCCGGCGAAGGCTGCGTAAACTGCGGGGCTCCACTGAAGGTGGCCAAAGCCGTCGAGATCGGGCACATCTTCAAGCTGGGATACAAGTATTCTGAGTCCATGGGTCTGCGTGTGCTCGATAAAGACGGCAAAGAGATTACACCCATCATGGGCAGCTATGGGATTGGCATGGAGCGCATCCTGACCGCCGCCATCGAGCAGAGCCACGATGAAGAAGGCTTCTGGCTGCCCCCTGCGATTGCTCCCTTCGATGTGGTGGTCACTCCTACGAATGTGAAGGACGCCATCCTGGGTCCGGCGTCGAAAGAAATTGCTGAAACTCTGACCAAGGCGGGCTACGATGTGCTTTACGATGACCGCGATGAGCGGCCGGGGGTAAAATTCAAGGACGCCGACTTGATCGGCATTCCTTACCGAATTACTGTTGGCAAAAAGGTTCCCGAGGGTAAAATTGAAGTGTTCAACCGCTCGACACGCGAGAGCCTTGATGCTACTATCAGCGGCATCACAAGTGAGTTTACGGCGATAATACGACGCTAGTGGTGGTCGCAGAAATTCAGTTCCGCGGCATGCGGAAGAAATAAGTTATTCCGCCTCGGGTGGGCGGCTATTGCACTATGAAATATTTCAAGCCAATTTTGGGTATCTTGCTTCTAGTGGCTTCTGTTTATCTTTGCTTTCAGCTGGTACCGCCCTATTTTAAGAACTACCAATTTCAGGATTATCTGGATCATGAGGCCACAAGGACCTCTTACAGCAACCTGTCAGAAGATACCATCCGCAATGAGGTTTTAAAAGAAGCCCGGAATGATGACCTCCCTATCACTGCAGAGCAGATTCACGTCACCGTAGGGAGGCTTCAGGTTCAAATCAACGTGGACTACACCGTGCACGTAGACTTGCCCTTTTTCCCGACGGATTTGCATTTCAACGACGCCTCGGCGAACAAGGGAATTTAATGCAGCGTCGGCATCTGGCCGGCTGTCGTGGGCTTCTTGCCCACACTTTTCGAAGGTCGAGCTTGCCGAAAGAGCAGCAAGCCGATTGAATTAAAGCTGGACCGGGGGTAGGCAACGGCGGCCGCCCTCGCATACGTCGAATGAATTTGCAACGAATAGTTAATGTGCATGGCACATACGCCGCTCGTCTGAACTTTTAAACGCGATAGAATAAAAAGCAACACCGGCTGTCCGGCAGGCAGCAGATGGCCGTTTTGGCCTCTGCCGGCATCGAACAATACAGGAGTCTCTAGGTTAATCTTGAACGGAAAACCCCAACCCGCCCGCGCAAAAAACGGGGCCGCCAAACCGCCAAAAACCAAGCGCAATTGGCGCGCGACCCTCTCTCGACCCATCGTAAAAATCGGATTGATTACCCTCCTGATCGTAGGAACCATCGGGATGGGCATCTTTGCCTTTTTCTACATCAAATACGAGCGCATTGTAGACCGCCGCATGCGCGGCCAGATTTTCAGCAATGCTGCCAAAATCTACGCCCGGCCCAGCACGTTGCATCCAGGGGACAAATATGACAGCCGTGGAATCATGGCTGAACTGCATCGTGCCGGATATTCGGAAGACCAGCCCGACGACCAGAAGATCGGCACCTTCCGTCTGATCCAGCACGGAATTGAAGTGCGTCCGGGGGTGAACTCTTACCATAGCCCTGAGGGCGCAGTCATTACCGCTTCAGGCGGCAAGGTTGAGCGCATCAGCGCAATCAATGACGGACGCGAGCTCAATGCCTATGAGCTTGAACCCCCGCTGCTCACTGCGCTCTTCGAGGGCGAACAGCGCTCCAAGCGCCGCCTGGTGCGCTACGAAGATATCCCCAAGGTACTGGTGGATGCAGTGCTGGCCATCGAAGACCGCCGCTTCTTCCAGCACGGCGGCGTGGACTATATCCGCATGTTGGGTGCAGCCCGCAACGACGCTATGCATAAGCACACCTACATGGAAGGCGGCTCTACCCTGACCATGCAGATTGCGCGCGGATTCTTCCTCACCCAGGAGAAAACCTACAAGCGCAAGCTGACGGAGATGCTCATCTCCATGATCCTGGAGCAGAAGTTCAATAAGAAACAGATCTTCGAGCTCTACGCCAACCAGATTTATCTGGGGCAGCGTGGTTCTTTTAACATCACCGGCTTCGGCGAAGCCTCCCAGGCATATTTTGGCAAGGACCTGAAGAACCTCACGCTTCCTGAAGCTGCGCTTTTGGCCGGCATCATTCAGCGGCCGAGTTACTACAATCCTTATAAATCCCCCGAGCGCACCCTGGAGCGCCGCAATCTGGTGATTGATGGCATGGTAGAAACCGGCGCCATCACCCAGGAAGAGGCCGACCGCGCTAAAGCCACTCCGCTCAAATTGGCTTCGCCTAACGTGGAAGCCAGCGAAGCCCCTTATTTCGTTGACTTGGTTCGCGACACGCTGATTGCCAAGTACAACGAAAAAGACGTTAACGAAAACGCCTATCGCATCTACACCACTCTGGATCCTAATCTGCAAAAGGCCGCCGCCGAGGCGGTTGCTGTGGGAATCAAAGAGGTGGATGCCCAGGTAAAGAAATTGCGCACCCATACCGTGGTCAAGGGCAAAGGCAAAGGCGCGCAAAGAGAAACCGTGGTTACCCCTGGCCCGGAGGCGCAGGTGGCGCTGGTGGCGCTCGATCCGCATACCGGGGAAATACTTGCCCTGGTCGGCGGCCGCAATTACGGCACGAGCCAGTTGAATCATGCCGTAGCTAAGCGGCCTACGGGATCCAGCTTCAAGCCGTTTGTCTATGCGGCCGCCATGAATACAGCCATCAATGGAGCCGATACCGTTCTGACTCCCGCCAGCATGCTTGATGACTCCCCCACTACGTTTACCTATGGCGATCAAATTTATGAGCCACGTAACTACAAAGAGGAGTACCATGGGCCGGTAACTGCTCGTTACGCGCTAGCCATGTCGCTGAATAACGCTACCGTGAAGTTGGCTGAGCAAGTCGGCTATGACAAAGTGGCGCAACTCGCCCATGCCGCCGGAATCAAATCTGTGCAGGCCACTCCGGCCATGGCGCTGGGTGCCTACGATGCCACCCCTGTGGATATGGCGGGCGCATACACCGTCTTCGCCAACGGTGGCACACGCATTCAGCCCATCATGATTACCTCTCTGCGCGACGCCCGCGGCAACATAGTCGAAAACTTTTCTACCAAGCACGAGCAGGTGCTCGATCCCCGTGTGGCTTACGTCATGACGGACATGATGCAGGGCGTGCTGAACTTCGGCACTGCTGCCGGGGTCCGCAGCCGGGGCTTTACTGCCCCCGCCGCCGGTAAGACTGGAACATCGCACGATGCCTGGTTCGCCGGATATACCAGCAACCTGCTCTGCATCGTCTGGGTCGGATACGACGACTACAGCGATCTCCGTCTCAGCGGCGCCTATACCGCAGCGCCCATCTGGGCCGAATTCATGAAGCGGGCCATAACTGTGCAGGGATACAACAATCCCCAGCCCTTCCCTGCTCCTGCAGGCGTGATCGGCGTAAAACTCGACAAGACAACCAATCGCCTGGCTGATCCTTCCTGCCCCGACGACTACTATGCAATTTTCGTGGCCGGGACCGAGCCGCGTGATTTCTGCGACCAATCCGGAGCCGGGGGTGTCAGCGGATTTTTCTCGAAAATATTTGGTCAAAGTACGAAACCTTCGCCCCCCTCTGCGGTGTCTAATGCTAGTCAGGAACCCTCCCCATCTGGTGCTGTCGCTGAAGCTGCTCCTGATAATCAGGACCAGTCGAAGAAGAAAAAAGGTTTCTGGGGCCGATTGTTTACTGGGAGTGGCGATGATAAAGAAAAGAAAGGGGATAAGAACGCGCCCGTGGCCCAGCCAACTCCCGGATCACAGGCGGACCCAGTGCCACGAAACTGATCTCTAAGGAGGTTTGTATGTTTCTGGTTCATTATGCTGTTTTGGCAGCCTTTATGGCGCTGCCTCAAGTGCCGGTTAAATTAATCCAGGCCTTGCCTCCCGCCCCGCCTGCAGCCCAACCCCAAGCTCAACCTCAAGCTCAACCTAAAACTCAACTGCAAGCGCAGCCCCAGCCTCAAGCTCGGCCTCAGCCTCAAGAGCCTGTAGAGAAACCAATCAAGCCCGACAATGGGCCCAGCAGCACCGCCTTGGTGCCGCAACAGATCCGCAAAGCCGAGCCGCCGCCGCCGAACGCCACCGCCCAGGAATTGGAGGATACTGCCGACGATCTTCGCGGTGAAAAGGCCTTTGCCGACGCGCTCGATTACTATCACGCCGCCATAGCCAAGGCCGACTCCGCCATCTTGCACAACAAAGTCGGGATAACCTACCTGGAGATGTTGCGCTACGACGCCGCCAAGCGCGAATTCGAGCGCTCGACCAAGATGAATAAGGCCTATGCAGAGCCTTATAACAATCTTGGCGTGGTGGAATACATCCACAAAAACTACGGCCGCGCGGCCAGGCGATATCAACAGGCGATTAAGCTGCGCGACGACTCCGCCTCGTTCCACAGCAATCTGGGCACGGCATACTTTGCGCTAAAGCAGTACGAGAAGGCCTCGATAGAGTATTCCAAGGCGCTGACCATAGATCCCGATATTTTTGAGCGCAAGTCGCGCGGTGGAGTATCGCTGCAACTGGCTTCAGCCGAAGACCGCGCCAAATATGAGTACGTAATCGCCAAAATGTACGCTGGCCTGGGAAACTCCGATCGTTGTTTGATCTATCTGAGGAAAGCCATCGAGGATGGATACAACGCAGTTGATGATGTGTATAAGGACCGCGAGTTTACCGGCATGCGCAAAGATCCGCGCTTCGTTGATCTCATGGCGGCAAGGTCCAAGGTCTTGCAGATTCCCCCGGACCCGAATCCTCCGGCACCATAGATCGGTGAAACTTCATGAGTAGAGACGTAGCTTGCTACGTCTCTGCCCTGTTGTGCCCACTCAGCATGCCCTCGGCTGAATGCTGATTCCTAATCACTCAGCTTCACTGTCTTCGTCTTCCGCTCCGTGATGTACTCCTCCACCACGCGCTTGAGCTTTCCTTGCGCGCGCAGAATGTACTCTACTGCGTCGCGCAGCGCGCCGTCTCCGCCGCAGTGCTCGGTAATCCAGTGGGCTTCTTCTTTCACGTCTTCGCGGCCATTGGGGACAGCGATGGCCAGACCACAGTTGCGCATCACCGGCAGATCAATAACGTCGTCGCCAACGAAGGCGGCTTCGCTGGCATCGAGCTTTTCTTTTTCCAGGATCTCCCGAAATGCCCCCAGCTTGTTGGCAATGCCCTGATAGACGTGGTCAAGCCGCAGGTCCTTGGCCCGCAACGCCACGGTTTCTGAGATGCGCTTGGTAATCAGTCCGGTCTTGAGCCCGCCCAGCCGCGCCAACGAAATCGCGGCGCCATCGTGTGCATTGAAGCCTTTGGCCTCCATCATGGAGCCACCGGAGATGGAATAACCGCCGATCTCGGCGTTCTCAGCGGCCTTTTTTTCCGCCATCGGCTCAAAGCCGGCAGGTGCAGGAAATAACCAGATCTTGCCGTCGGTCAGAACACCATCCACGTCGAAAAGCAGAAGTTTGATTTTTTTTGCGCGTTTTTTAGACATTTTGATAATTAAACCACAAAGGAGAAGTTCACCACAGAGGCACAGAGAAATTGAATCATTGAGTCATCGGATCATTGAATCATTTGGGGATCGAGTACCAATGACTCAATGACCCGGTGATTCAATGACACAATTGTGACGCCTCCCGTGTTATCGCCTGCCACGCGCGCTCGACGTGGCGCTCTTCGGTCATGGTCTGACCTACGCACAGCCGCAGCACCAGCTTGCCATTCAGCTTTGTATGAGAAAGATAGAGTTCGCCGCTCTGGTTGAGCCGGTCCATTAACCTCTGGTTGAGGTCGTCTTCGCCCTTCAGCCTGAAGCAAACCAGATTAAGCTGCGGGGGAGCGGCAATTTCAAAAGCGGAGTCGTTGCTCACCCACTCCGCAAATTTCTGGGCGCACTTCACATGCCGCCGGATATGGAACTGCAATCCCTCTACTCCGTAATGCCGGATCACGAACCACAACTTCAGCGCCCGAAAGCGTCGCCCCAGAGGCACATGCCAATCGCGGTAGTCGGTGACCTCGCCGGAAGTAGAGGCCTGCGTACGCAGATATTCCGGCACCACCGAGAGGCTGTTGATCAGCGCCTTGCGGTCAGCAACGTAGAAGCAACTGCAGTCGAAGTTAGTGAACATCCACTTGTGGGCGTCAAAGACGTAGCTGTCAGCGAACTCTATCCCTTTGTGCATGGAGCGGAACTCCGGACAAAGCGCTGCCGTCCCTGCCATGGCGGCATCGGCGTGCAGCCACAGGCCGTGCTTGCGGCAGATGGCGCCGATCTCCGCCAGCGGATCGAAGGCCATGGTTGAAGTCGTTCCCACCGTGGCGCAGACGAAAAAGGGCAGCAGGCCATTGCGCTTGTCGGCTTCGATGGCTTTTTCCAGAAGCTCAGGACGCATGGCAAAGTTGGAATCTACTTCGATCAGTCGCAGATTCTGCGAACCGATGCCGGCAATCTTGATGTCTTTCTCGATCGAAGAGTGCGCCTGCGACGAGGTATAAGCCACCAGCGGCTGGCGGCATCCATGGGCGTTGCTCTCAAAATTTGTGGCGCGCTCCCGCGCCGCCAGGATCGCGCACAAAGATGAGCTCGAGGCCGAATCCTGAATCACCCCACCGCCGCTGCTGGAAGAAAGGTATTGCCGCGGCAGATCCAGCATCTCCACCAGCCAATCGAGGACGTGGGCTTCGAGTTCGGTGCAGGCAGGCCCGGTAACCCAAAGCATTCCCTGGATGCCAACCGCCGCCGAAAGCAACTCACCCAGTACCGAAGGCCCGCTGGAGTTTCCGGGAAAATAGGCGTAGAAGTTCGGCGACTGCCAGTGGGTGATGCCGGGAAGGATTTTCTGTTCTACGTCGCGC
>DATHMF010000092.1 GCA_035487355.1 Terriglobales bacterium
CTCTTGTGTTCCAGCTGTCATGCCAATGGCATAGCTGGGTAGCGAAGTTCGGTTGTGATAAACGCTGAATGCATATAAGCGTGAAGCACTCCCCAAGATTAGATCTCCCAACCCATAAGGGGCAAGAAGGGCACAGGAAGACCACCTGTTTGATAGGCTCGAAGTGGAAGAACAGTGATGTTCGCAGCTTACGAGTACTAATCGCCCGTTCGGCTTGACCATAAAATTTATTCAGCGCATAAGGCGGCTTTCGCCTTAAGCTCCTGGAGCTTTTTGGTGATTGCCGCTGGCCTTGCGTTTCTCAATCTATTCAGTAGTGAGGCATCGTCCCTCACGTTCTTTACAAGTTTTGGTTTGCGAGAAGAACTTCGCAAAACCCTTCGCGCGACGGACCCCAGCCGAACCTGACTGGCCGATGACACAATCTGTTACCGGGGCCGCGCGATGCCAAATTTCCGGTGATCTTACCGCGAGGGTCACACCCGTTCCCATCCCGAACACGGAAGTTAAGCCTCGCAGGGCCGATTGTACTGCACGGGAAACTGTGTGGGAGAGTAGGTCGTTGCCGGATTAAAATCAAAAAGGCCACATTCATCTCTGAATGTGGCCTTTTGCTTTTTGCGAGACTTCCACTCTGACTACGATGGCTCCGAGAATGGAGGAAGGACAAGCACCCATGGCCGACAAATCATTCCTTGATCATGCCGCGGAATATACATACAAAGAGCTGGAAAGAATTGGTGGCGACCCGGCGAAGCTGGAGATTCCCCTTCAGACCGTTGCAATTCTGTATTGCGTTCAAGCCATCATTGACAACGGTGGATTCCAATATTTGTTCGAGAACGACTTTCCATTTTCCCCTTCCTATTCTATGTTTTCCGATGCGTACCGCAGAATCGGCGCATTGGGTCCTGCCGGCCGGCTCGACAAGGCAGTAGCCATGTTCCCCTTTGAGACTCCACATCTTGATCAACAAAAGAGACTCGAGTTCATGGCAGCGCTCGCCGAAGACGACGAGTTCTTTGAATTAGGAAATCAAGTCTGCGGCGACGAGTCGGTGTGGTCGGCGCTCGAAGAGTACGCAAAAAGGCACGCAGCGCTATTTCGTGTGGTCTAGCGAGAAAGTTTCACCAAGAAGACACGGAGAAACCGGGCGGTAGAAGCTACAATGAAACCGCCACGATAGGGCGAGTCAGACAGCGTTTCTTCTGATTTCCTTAATCCCCTGCCCAAGATGACGCCGCAGAAGAGTCCTGAGGGTTACGCCATCGGCGTATCCAACTCGCGCAGCGATCTCTTCTACGCTCTCGGCGGTGGTCTTCAGCAGATGCACCGCGCGTTCCACACGCAGCTCCTGGAAATAAGAGAGTGGCGACTTCCCCAGCACGGCTTGCATGCGCCGGGCCAGGGTTCTCTTACTCGATCCGGCTGCCGTCGCAGCATCGTCGAGCGAAAATCCATGCGTAAGCCTGCCTCGCGCCCAGCGCTCGAAGCGCTCTACCAGCGGATCAGAGTGGGCAAAATGATCGGTAAGGATGTAGGCAGACTGTGATGGCCGTGAATCCACAACCAGGTACTTCGCCGTCAAGGCGGCAAGTCCCGGGCTTTTCTGGCGGATGAGCCATAAGGCCAGGTCCATGTGGCTGAGGGCCGCTCCTGCCGTAACCAGCCTTCCCGATTTTACGATCATCCGCGATTCATCCAGGCGCACCTTGGGATATCGCTGGCGAAATAACGGAGCGAGCCACCAGGTTGTGGTCGAGTCGTGGTTGTCGAGTAGTCCTGACTCAGCCACGACAAATGTCCCAATACAGGCAGCCGCCGTGCCTGCGCCTCGCTCCGCCCACCAGCGCAGTGTTTTGCCGGCGTCGCTGACGTCGGATCTGGCGAGAGCTGCCTGCAGCGGGCCCGGCATCTTGAATCCGATGGCTGGAACCACGACCCAATCGGGAACGATCCGCATGGGGCCGGCAGTAACTGGAACGGTCAGCCCTTGCGATGTTTTGACCGCCTTGCGCACTCCCACGATAGCGACGTCGAATCGAGGCGAGGCCAGGCCAGACATTTCCGCGAGCTCGTTCGCAGTCTCAAATGCATCGAGCACGGTCGCCAAACCCGTGTCAAAAACCCCATCCAGCGCGAGCACGTAAATCCTCATGGCAAATATGATATCAACTTTGGCGATCTTGCCAATAGCCTGCTGACCATCTAAAGAGCTATCTTGGTTTACTATTCATGGATCCAGCCAATGGATCCAGCCAAGGAGAAACCCGATGTATACAGTCGCATTGTTCGTACGTTTAGAAGCCAAAGCCGGGAAAGAAAACCAGGTCGCGAAGTTCCTGGAAACAGGACTTGCCCTGGCCAATCAGGAAGTGACAACGCCTATATGGTTCGCGCTGCGCCTGGGGCCGACGACCTTTGGCGTGTTCGACGCTTTCACGGACGAAAGCGGACGCCAGGCCCATCTGAACGGCCCCATAGCCAAAGCGCTCATGGCGCAAGCGTCCGAACTGTTCTCCAAGCCGCCTGTAATCGAACCGATTGAGATTCTAGGCGCAAAGCTTCCCCAATAGCGAGGTTGTCTCATGTCTGCAAGAATGCCGCTTGCCGGGCGCGTTCCACCAGCCTTTTTGCGGGGACCTCCACTGGCTGCAATGTCATCGCAGCTTTGCGATTGGCCGAACAACTTGGACCTGACGCGACCATAATGAAATATCTCAGCAAGGTATTGTCAACTTGAGTTGGTAAAGCTACGATCTGCTATGAACGGATTTCAGTGCCCGCCGAAATCACTATTGCTCGTAGGCTTGGTGTTATCAGTCGTACCTCTGCTCTCGCGAATCGCTGTCCCGCAAACTACTTCTGCCAACCCCGACCCTCGTCAGGTCTTCCTCGCCCGCCTCTCGGCTGCGGCCATCGAGCGCACGCATCACACCGTCCGCTACGATCCCGGATACGTCGCCATCGCCTATCCCAACGGAGACGTCCCGGCCGACTCCGGCGTCTGCAGCGATGAGGTCATCCGCTCCTATAGGGCCTTGGGCATTGATCTGCAGAAAGAAGTCCACGAGGACATGAAGACGCACCTCAGCGCCTATCCCAAACGCACGCGGACACTCGACCGCAACATTGACCACCGCCGCGTCCCCAATCTCATGGCCTTCTTCAGCCGCCAGGGCGAGACGCTTTCCATCACGAAAAACGCTGGAGACTACTCACCCGGGGACCTGGTGACCTGGGATTTAAACCCCAAGCGCGGCATCCCCCACATCGGCATCGTCGTGGACCAGAAGTCGCCCGAAAGCGGGCGCTACATGATCGTGCACAACATCGGCGACGGGCCGCAGATGGAAGATGTGCTCTTCGACTGGAAGATCACGGGACATTACCGCTATTACGGACCGGCAGAGAAATGATTTTCACCACGGAGGCGCGGAGGTGCAGAGAAAGGCAAGTTTACTTGGTAAGCCCATCTGCTGATTGGGGTTCGTCTTCGTGTCCTTTCATCTGCCTTTGTGACCTTTGTGGTTAGGTTTGAATTCTCCGCCTCCACAAAGTGATATCAAAGCGGTATCAATCTGTTCATTCCTCGGCAAAGTGTGCCATCATCGTGCCAGACGTGTGTTTAACAGCATTCAAGAATGCGGGGCTTGCGCCCCTGCGGTCTTTGAAAAACTCGTTATGTGTCGAAGCGCGAGCGCGCAGCGGGCAGAACGAGGGGTATGAGCTTCAAACGTACCCTGAAAAGTTAGTCTTCGCTGCAAGTACTCAGCAAGTGAGGTTGCAATGAGCTACAAGCCATTTACTTTCAATGATTTAACGCTGCATAGACTTGCACAGCAAGTCCCCCTTCTCAACTGCCCGGGGTTGGTTTTTCCGCAATCGCTTCAGTCAATAGAGAACGTCATATGAACTACGGCAGTGATGTCTTTTTCCAGGGATGATGTGTCGTTGACGCCGTAACCGGTAACTTCGCTCGAATCCGGCGGGGTAATTTGCAGCACGCCCATCTCGGCGGCGCGCAGTCCCCCGACCTGATTGCCGGTGCTCGAGGCAATCTGTTGGGCGCGCGCCTTGGCATCGAGGGCGGCCTGGCCGAGCATCTCGATCTTCAAGTCGCCCAGCTTGGTGTAGATGTACTCAGGCGGAAAGGACTCAAGCAGCAAGCCCTGGTTCATCAGCTCGGTGACCTCGCGCGAGATTTTGGTGATCTTATCCACGTCGGGCGAGCGGACCTCCAACTCCTGGTGCAGGCTGTAGCCGGCGATATCGCCGGCAAGCTCGCCGCCCTCTCCATCTTCGCTGGATCCTTGCCTGCCTGCTTTGCGCACAGTCTTGGTGGTGATGGAGCTGATGATGATCTGGTCTTCGGGAACGCCCTTGGCAATCAGATAGGCTTTGACCCGGGAGACATCGCGGGAAAGAGACTGGTAGGCCTCAGCCAGCTTGGTGGCGTTTGCGGTTACGCCGGTCCGCCAGATAATCATGTCAGACTTGATGCGCCGGCGCGCTGAGCCGGTCACCACAATCGTCTGCTCGCGGTTCTTCACATGCACGAATGCCCAGGCGCCGATCGAGGCGGCCACAATGATCCCCAGCGCCAGAGCAACAGCGCCCTGCAGAAACTGCGACTTTCCGTTTTCGCCCATGGAAAGAGACACCTATTGAATTTTGAATGCCGGGAAGAGACGCAAGCGATTCTAATATATGTTTGAAGAAATTTGAATTAGGAAGCCAGCAAAACCGCCTTCTTGGCGGTTTGTGGCAGGCGGATGGCCACAAAATAATCTTCAGGATAGAGATAATCTTCTCCGGATTCATCAATAATCCGAAGCTGCCCATGTTTGCGGGCCTGTTCATCGGGTAAAACCTGATAGATTTTACGCAACTCCAAAGATGCTGGATATTTTCTATTTTTTATGCAGACAACAAGACTAGGCGCCAAATGTTTCATTGGCACAATTTTAATCGAGGATATGCTTAATCTTAAATTCTTTTTTGCCTATCCCATGTGCTTCATACCAATGAATTTCTGCTTTGCATATCGAGCCATCTCTGAACTTGATATTTGCAATTCCTTTTAGCTTTCTCCAACGCGCTTTTCCATAGACCTTGTTTAATCGCCGCAACTCACGAATGGATTTGCCGGTCGCAATAATCTCGATATTGTAGAGCCGTCCAAGAACCTTGAAATTCATTGGAAACTTGCTTTACCCTTTTGTACGAACTCTGCTAGCCAAACCCGCCCTTTTTCGGTGATTTCCCATACCCCACGGGGTGAGTCTCCTCGGAGAAGGCCTTGTTTGATCATGTTGTAACGTTGCCATGCAACCCTGTTCTTCCAACGTATATCTGTTCCGCTTGGTAATATCTCTCGGTCCTCATCCGTGAAGATGGTTTCAAGTTTCTTACCTACTCTATCAATTACTTCATCAGCAGGTGCACGGCCACCGAGTTCAACCAAACTTTGCAAGGTGGCTGGCCAATAAACATGTACTTGCGTGTAGCTGCCTTTTTGCGGTCTAGAAATGGACGCAATCGATTGATCAGGCAGTGCTGGCGTATGTAATGGGCTGGCCGTTGCCTCATTTGTATTCGCTTCATCCACGAGAAGGCGATTGATCGCCACGATCTTTTCACTCAAGCTTTGAATCTCGCTAACCAGCTTTGTGCGCTTTTCTTGGAGTCGTGACAATTCCTCCCGTAAGGCTGCCTTGAGATGTCCATCGGTTATCACATAATAATAATACCACATAATAAGACAAAGACACCTGGAGAGAAGTGACGAATCCACTGTTCGCTTTTTATTCGCTTAGGATTACAATGGTTGCGCCTTGGCTAACACTGCTCCATCCCGCAAGTCTTCCGGCGACGAGTTGGTGAACTGGCTCTTTCTCGATCTGAATTCCTACTTTGCTTCGGTCGAGCAGCAGTTGCGGCCGGAGCTGCGCGGCAAACCCATCGCCGTGGTCCCGGTCATGGTGGATACCACATGCTGCATCGCCGCCAGCTATGAAGCCAAAGCCTATGGGATTCGCACCGGTACGATCGTGGGCGAGGCCAAACGCATGTGTCCTGAGTTGATCCTGGTGGAAGGGCGACAGGACCTTTATGTTGAATTTCATCACCGTATTGTGGACGTGGTGCAGAACTGCATTCCTGTGACCGCGGTCGCATCCATTGATGAGATGGCCTGTCGCTTGATAGGCCGTGAGCGCCAACTGCAGAATGCGCTGCAACTCGGAACCGAGATCAAACAAAAAATCCGCTCACAGGTGGGGCAAGAGCTGCGTTGCTCGGTTGGCCTCGCGCCCAACAGATTTTTGGCCAAGGTCGCTTCCGACATGCAGAAACCCGATGGATTGGTCGCGCTCTGTGCTTCCCAGCTTCCGCAAGCTTTGTTCAAGCTGAAGCCCTCTGATCTTCCTGGAATCGGCCATCGGACCAACCAACGGCTGGAGCGCAAGGGAATTTTTACCATGCAGCAGCTCTGTGCTCTCTCCCGCACGCAGATGTACGACCTTTGGGGCAGCGTATGGGGTGAGCGCCTGTGGCACCTGCTGCGCGGAGACGATTGGGACGAAGACTACGACGCGCCGCAGAAGAGCGTGAGCCATTCGCACGTACTCTCACCGGAATTTCGCACCCGGGAGGGTGCAGAGCTGGTGATGCAGAAGCTGCTGCACAAAGCGGCGGCGCGGCTACGCAAGCTGCAGGTGTGGGCGCGCGGGCTCTCTGTGTTTGTGACCTTTTCGCCGCGGCGCGAGAAGAAACATTGGGAGCGCCATCTCCGCCTCCAGGAGTGCCAGGACACGGTCACGCTGCTGGAAGCCTTTCGCAAGATGTGGCAGGAGTCGCCCACGACGATGGGCAACCCCATGCTGGTAGGGCTCGCCCTCTACGATCTGGTCCCCGATGCCATGCACACCGCTTCGCTCTTGCAAGACGAATCCAGGTTGGGGAGGTTGTCAGAAGCGATGGACTTCCTCAACGCCAAATATGGCAGCAGTACGCTTCATCTCGGCGGCTTGCAGCAAGTGCGCAGCGCGGCGCCTACGCGCATTGCGTTTTCCAGTATTCCCGAATTTGAAAAGCCTGACCCCACTTTGCGCCGCAAGAAAAAGCAACATTAAAAATTAATAATTAAGGATTTGCTTCCCACGGACAGGGCTTTAAGATATAGTCTCCGAATCCCCATAAATCTTGATATGACAATTATTTTTTGATGGAGAATTTCCATGAGCAATGGCACTGGACAAGGTCCTAAAAAAGAGACGGTATATAGCGGCTCTACCCCTGGAATAGATAACAAGGGTTTTACCAAGCCGCCTGCTCCGGGAACAACAGGAACTGTTTACGGTGGTCCCTCAGCGACCCAGGGCGCAACGCAAGGCACAGTATACGGAGGGCCTTCTCCCCAAGGCACAGTTTTCGACGAAAACAAATTTGCCCCCAAGGCCAACAAGGTGAATGCCTCGGTGGCGATCAAGGCCACAACCCGGCGCGTGCGCGCCACTGCAATCGGTTTTTTTATTGTGTCGGGTATTTCACTGCTTGAAGCCATCTTTTATTGGACCAGTGACACTCCGCTGGCCATAGGCTCGGCCTTCACTTTCGGCGTCTTTCTGATCATTGGTTTCTTCACCTTCCGTCTGAGCCGGGTAGCACTCCTTGCGGGTATAGCAATTTATCTGCTGGATACTCTCTTAATTCTGTATCAGGCGTTTGCGACTGAAGGCGGCTTGATGGCCTCCATCTTCGACATCGCTCTCCATGCTTTCATCTTGTACCGTCTCTGGCTGACCTACGGGCAGTTGGAAGAGTTGCACTCGCTGGATTAGGAAAATTCGGATTGCCAATAGGACGTTAGGCCCGATGGCCCTCGTGAGAGGGCTTGCCCTCGCTCTCTTCCAGTTTCTTCAACTCTCCTACCAGGCTGGCGGGATCATCGGTTTGAAAAAGCCGGATACCGGCAATACCCGCCGCGCCGCTGGCCAGGCACGCAGAGGCATTTTCCAAAGTTACGCCGCCGAGGGCGAGCACGGGCATGCGCGCGGAAACTGCCGGAGGGCGGTTGCAGACCTGGTGCAACGTGGCCAGACCTGCTGCGGAAATTTTCTTACCTTCTTTTTCAAAGACCGGGCCGAAGACGGCAAAATCAGCGCCGTTAGATTCGGCCTGCACGATTTCCGCGAAGGTATGGCAGGAGACGGCAATGATGGGATGCTGCACTCCTGCTTTGGTAAAAATTGTGCGTGCTTCGTCGGCCGAAATGTCATTGGCGGGAAGATGCACTCCGTGCGCGCCTGCTGCGATAGCAATGTCCGAACGGGAATTGATCAGCAACCGCGTTTCAGGAAAGCTTTGCAGTGCCTGCGTGAGATCGCCGGCCAATGCCTCTAATTCCCTTCCGGTCAGATCTTTTTCGCGCAATTGGATGAACTCCACACCTGCGCGGGCTGCAGCTTGTGCCGTCACCAGCAGGCGTTCGCGTTTCTGGATTTCTGTCCCGGGAAAGTGGCTGCGGTCGGTAATGTAATAAAGAAGCATTCGCCGCCCATTGAAAATTTGCTTAGAACGATGCTACCGCAACGAGCGCGTGGCTGCGATGTCCGGGTCGTCTTCTTTTTCCTTGGGTGCTACAGGCTGCGGCTGCAAATGGTATTGCGTCAGACCGGCCCGGAGTGCTTCAAACCCTTCCTCGGGGGAATCCACAATGCGAAACAGATGCAGGTCATCTTCGGCGATAGTGCCGGAATCCACCAGAGCTTGCAGGTTGAGTATCTTGGTCCAGTACTCTCTGCCGTAAACCAGCACCACAATTTTTTTGGCGAGCTTCTGGGTTTGCGCGAGCGTCAGGATTTCAAACAGTTCATCCAGGGTGCCGAAGCCGCCGGGAAAGACCACCAAACCTTTGGCCAGGTACGCGAACCAGTACTTGCGCATGAAAAAGTAGTGAAACTCGAAATTCAACGCCGGAGAGATGTAGCGGTTGGGGAACTGCTCGTAAGGCAGCCGGATGTTGAGGCCGATGGTCTTGCCTCCGGCTTCATAGGCGCCACGATTGGCGGCTTCCATGATCCCCGGTCCGCCGCCGGAGGTGACCACAAAGCGATGGCGTCGAAAGGGAAGTTCCTGCGCCCATTTGGTCAACATGCTGGATAGTTGCCGGGCTTCCTCGTAGTAGCGGGCCATATCCACGGCGGCGCGGCAGCGCTTGAGCTGCTGCTCCCAATCCGCGGTTTTGGCGGAGGCAGTGCGCTCGAGCACGGCCAGAGCGCTGTTAGCGTCCGATTGGCTGGCAAAACGGGCAGAGCCGAAGAACACGACTGTATCCTGGATTTTTTCCTTGCGAAAACGCGCCAGCGGTTCAAAATACTCGGCCATGATCCGCAACGCGCGGCCATCAGGGCTGTTGAGAAATTCCTTGTTTTCGTAAGCTAAAGAAGCGGGATTAAGAGTTTCAGGTTCATTCATAAGGAGTAAATTCAAAAAGACAGGATAACAAAGAGACTGAGTCAAGATACGTATGTAAAACCAACTTGCCTGGAACCGGCCGGTTTCAGCGTCCGGTTTCCCGGTAGGAGACCCCTTCCTGGATTCCGATCCAGACATCCACCAGGCCAAGTCCACTGACTGCGCCGCGCACGAAATCATTCACCGCGAGCTCCCGCAGAGACAAATTGTGGAGCAGTATAGTATTTTCCGTCCAATACTTGGTCCAGGGCAGAATGACCAGCATGATGCCTATGAGTGCGCACAGCAGGACAAAAACCGCAAGAAAGATACGATTGAGCCAGACTTCCACACGCGACGGAGCAGGCGGGCCGGCATTTTCGGCCGGCTGCGGGTGGGGAGCTTCCGAAGTTACATTTGTGATCGTTGAACTCAAAGGTCTGTTACCGTAAGCCGGGGATGAAGGATCTTGTGATTCTTGCCGGAATTTTGCCGTAGACCGCATCCACTAACCGATGATTTTATTATTCTACGACTTAAGGGCTTTAATGCGCTCGGCAACGTCACGGTAGTCAATGTTATTGCTATACACTTCGTTGAAATTTTGCAAGGCAGCCCTTTTGTTGCCGGCAGCCTCGTAGGCGGAGCCCAACTCATAGTAAACGGCCAACCTGCTCTCTTCGTCAATGGAGGGCACACGCAATGCCTTTTCATACCACTTCACCGAAGCTTCAGGCGCTCCTTTTTCCAGGAAGCAATGGGCCAGCCAGGTATAGGCCTGCATCACCTGGGTGAAGGGATGTCCTTTCTCGATGGCATGGCAGACCTTTTGCAACTCGCCGATGGCTTCATCGAGCAATCCCATTTCCTTGAAGGCAACGCCCAGGTTGTAATGCGTATCGGGGTCCTCAGCCGCGTTAGCGTTTTCTTCTACTTCATCCTTAAACTCCTCAAAAAGATCAGAGAGAGTAGAGCTGGCATCAGCCGGAGGAGGTGGAGGAGTGCTTGCAGTCAACGGGGCCAACTTCCGTACAGCGGTGACAGGCTTTGCAGCAGTTGCCTTGGCGGGCTCTGGCGCAGGTGCAGACATGGAAGCCGGTGCAGGCGCTGGAGCCGGTGGTGCAGGAGGTGGTGGCGGCGGCGCAACCTGTGGAGCAGCGGGCTTGGCGGTTCTGGATTCGTCAAAGCTGAAGTCATCGCCAAGAGCTTCATCCAGGTCAAGGACGAAATCAGAGATGGCATCGTCTTTTTTCGCGACCTTTGACGGAGGCGCTTCGGCTGCGGCAGCTGCCGGTTTCTTTGGTTCAACCACCGGCGCCGGCTTCGGTTCTACAGGCGCTGGTTTCGGTTCGACCACAGGAGCGGCTTTTACGGGCTCCGGTTTTGGAGGTTCAGGCGCAGGACGAACGGGCGCCGCCGGTTTAGGTGCTGGTGGAGGTGGAGGCGGCGGTGGCGGAGGTTCAGGTTCGAACGCCGGGGTCGATTCCAGCATACTCATGTCAAATGAAAATTCGGCTACGTTAGCTTCACTCGTAGCAGCCGCCGCAGGGGCAGAAGATGCCGCCATACCCTCATCCAATTTCTGCCGCAATGCAGAGATCTGGCGGGCGTTAGGATCGGCAGTTTGCAAGCGGGTCAAGCTTTCGCCCGCTTCTTTCCATAAAGACTGGCTCAGGTAGAACTGGGTTTCTTCTACCAAGTCTTCCACGCTCATCTGCTGTTGTGCAGGCGGGGGTGGAGGAGCAGGCGCTGGCGGCGGAGACACCTCTTGCGGGGGCGTTGCATCCACCGACGCCATACTTTCCCAGTCGCTCAGATCAATCTCATGCGCCGCTGAAACCCCCGCGGATTGTGCATCCACACTGGATGGGGTTTCCGGTATTACGTCCAGGCTAAATTCTGTTACGGCCGGCTGCACAGGTGGAGGCGGCGGCTGAACCTGGAATGTCTCAACCTCAAATGCTGCTCTTTCCGCCGGCGGAGGCGGCGTTTGCGGCGGAGCCGGTGGCACCGGCGCCTGTTGTATGGGAGGCGGAGCGTAGACCGGACGGGGGGGTGCTGGTGGCTCAATAGCTGCACTTGCCGCGGCCTGAGTTATACGCTCTCTGAATTTTGCCGCCATGTCTGCATATTGCCGCGCCTGCTTGTTGTGGCCGGCTTCCGCATAAAGCGACTGCAAGATTTCACAGCAGTGAACGGCATCCTGGAAGCGGCCGGAGCGGGAGTACAGCGCAGCCAGGCGCTGATTGAGATGCGCATCGCGCGGTGCTTTGGGAAGCACCTGCTCCAGCGGGGGAATTGCCTTGAGGGGCATGTTGTAGGATTCAAACAGCTCTGCCTCGGTCAGCGCTGCTTTTATGGCATTACTGATAGCGGCAGAATATTTCTGATCGAGCGCTGGGGCTGCTTGCTCCAGCTCCTCTACCATGAACGCCTGTTCGCCTTCCTCTTTGCTGAGCTCCCTGACGGTCGGATCTTGTCCCAGCCGGCCTTGAATTTGCTTGTAATTCTGCAAATGCAGCGGGTTCTCGGGTTCAAGATCAGAGAGTTCCTTGTACAAGGCGGCGGCCCGCTGCAGTTCACCCGCCTGCACCAGAGCGTGCGCCAGCAGCTCATTGATCTCGTTGATGTGGGAGTGCTCGCCGGCTTTGACAAAAATGCCGCGTAAAAGCTCGAGCGCTCTGGCGTTCTCTGAGATGCGGTTCATGCTGCCCAGCAGGCTTTCAATTAACTGCGGTTGATTGTTGGCCAGCAGGCGGTCGGAGTACTGATCGTAAAGCTGCAACGCCTCTTCCAGGGCGCCGCTCTTAAGCAACGACTCAGCACAGGCAGTGAGCCCGCTGGCGTCGTTGTGTACGGTCAGCATTTTCTTGGCAATCATTTCGGCTTCAGCAAATTTGCCGAGGAACAATTGCGCGTTCAACAAAGCGCGCAGCGCCTCAGGGCGCGAATCGAGGTCTGGGATTTTCTCCAGGTAGGAGATGGCGGCGGCGCTATCCCCGGAATCACTGGCGATCTTGCCGCGCAGCAGAAGTGCTTCCAGATTGTTGGGATCGAGGTTGCTGACCCGCTTCAGGGCCTCGTCGGCAGCATCCAGGGCGCCACGCTGATAGAGGGTGTTGGCGGCGGTAAGAAAAATATCGCGAGCACTATCTTTACGGCCCAGCTTGATGTAAAGATCCGCCAGCTTGGTTTGCATGGCGGTGTTGTCGGAGTCGAGTTCAAGGATCTTCTGAAAGATCCGCGCGCCTTCTTCCAGGTTGCCGCTCTTCATGGCGGCGTCGGCCACCTGCAGGTACTGCGAGCGGGCGTCGTTATAAAGCCCCTGCTGAGTGTAAAGCTCAGCTAACTTGGTCAAAGATTCGGTAGAGGAAGGATTGAGCTTGGCAATCTTCTTGTAAACCGCGATGGCTTTAACGGTGAAGCCTTCGGAAGCATAAATATCTCCTACCCTTTTGAAGTAGACGGCGGCCTTGTCGTTGTTGCCCACGCGGGCATGCAAGTCGCCAATCGTGTTCAAAACAGTCAGGTCCTTAGGGTCTTCACGGGTGACCTTTTCATATTCAATAATGGCGTTCTGCAGCTTACCTTGCTGCACCGCCTTTTCCGCCGAGGCAAGAACCTTTTGTTTATTGAATCCGAAACCAAGTGCCATATCTAGATGTTACTCCGAGCCCAGGCTCCCGCTCCCCTAATGTTAAATGCTTTCCCACGCTTCCGCAGGGCCAGCGTGCCGTGCAAGGCACGGGCCACGCGTCTGGGAGCAAAACCTTAGGGGGTGAGTTTCGCGAATCTCAGGCGTGATACCCAGTCTAAACACGCAAGACCGCTTTCTGGGAGTGGTCGTAAAGTACCACAAATACAGGGGATTTCCCAAGGGAATTGCGCAGAAAGCGGGTGTAGAAATGAGGCACAGTTGCCGCTGTTGAATCTTGTTTATTTTTGCCTCTGAAGACATATATTTTGGCCTGTCTGAAGCGTAGCCACACTTATAATTTCGCAAAATGGTTCATGGGCGCTCTTCGATGACCGCAGTCGCTCTTCGGCCGGAGGCCTCTCGCGTTCGCTGGACGATTTGTTCACTTCTATTCTTTGCCACTACGATCAACCTGCTTGAGCGGCAAGTCTTGAGCATGCTGGCCAAGACGCTGGAAGTCAAGATTGGCTGGACCAGTCTCCAGTATGGCTACATGACCGGCGCATTCCAGGCCACTTATGCCATTGGCCTGCTCGGCGCGGGCTATCTGATGGATAGGTTTGGAACGCGCAAGGGATTTTCTGTCGCCGTTACGGTATGGAGTCTGGCTGCTATTGCCCATGCCGCCGCCAGCACAGCCTTTACATTCGGGATTGCCAGAGCATTCCTCGGACTGGGCGAGTCGGCCAACTTTCCCGCCTGCATCAAGACCGTTGCTGAGTGGTTCCCCAAGAAGGAGCGGGCGCTGGCCACCGGCATCTTCAATGCCGGCACGAATGTCGGCCCGATGGTTGCGATCCTTACCGTGCCCTGGCTTACCGCGGCCTTCAGTTGGCAGGCCGCGTTCATTGCAACCGGAGCATTGGGATTTGTGTGGCTGATTTTTTGGCTGCTGCTCTATCACCCGCCGGAACAGCATCCACGAATCTCGCAGGCTGAACTGGCCTATATCCAGAGCGACCCGCCGGACCGCACCCAGGCGGTTTCCTGGCGCCGGCTTTTTGAGCACAAGGAAACCTGGGCCTTCACCATCGCCAAATTCCTCACCGATCCGGTCACTTGGTTTTTCCTGTTCTGGCTTCCCAAGTATCTGCAAGAGCAATTCGGCCTCGGGCTGATGCAGGTCATTCCTCCCACGCTGGTGGTCTACAACGTGGCGAGCGTAGGCAGCGTGGCCGGCGGTTGGCTCCCGCTGCACCTGATCAAGCGCGGATGGAGCGTCAACGCTGCCCGCAAGACTGTACTGTTGCTTTCCGCCTTATGCGTTGTGCCCGTCGTGGCCGCGCCCTTTTCCAGGAGTTTGTGGCTTGTGGTTGTACTCGTAAGCCTGGCATCAGCAGGGCACAAGGGATGGTCAGCGAACTTGTGGACCACTGCATCGGACATGTTTCCCCGCCGCGCCGTCGGCAGCGTCGCCGGCATCGGAACTTCGGCCGGGGCTTTTGGCGGGGTGTTAATCCAGGTAGCAACCGGTTTTATTGTGCAGAAGACTCACGGTTACTTGCCGCTGTTTGTCTTCTCCGGTTTGGCCTACGTTACGGCGCTGGCGGTTCTGCAACGCCTTGCGCCTCGGCTGGATCCGGTGGAGGTGGATTGAAGAAAGGCAAAACCTTGCCGTGCTTACCAGTGCGCTGATCGCGCATGAGGCAGGTGACCTCGGTTCCAGCGAAAAAGGGCCTTCCATCTTCCAGTTTTTTCGCTTCCCATCGCTTCGCAGAAGAAACCACCCTTGCGAGTGCCAACATAAACTTCAACCTTGTGGGCCTTGGAAGTTTTCATGATTCCTCCAACACGTGATTGAAATCAGACCGGGACTAAAGGCAAGCGATCACTCTTGCTTTCCTTGCCTTTGTACATACGTCTATCTTGATTCACTTTCATAAGAATTGATCCGGGCGCTAAGGTGGCGCACTTGTCCATTCGATTCTTAGCCATCTATAAAGGAATACACATGAACAATAGTCCAGATGTCTTAATTCTTCCCGGTTGGGGCGATTCGGGCCCGGAACACTGGCAGAGTCTCTGGCTCAATGAAAATCCGCACTTCAAACGAGTGGTTCAGCGCGACTGGATCAACAGCAACCTTGACGAATGGCTCGGCACGCTGAACACATATGTCAATGCGTGCTCTTCCCAGGTAATTCTTGTTGGCCACAGCCTGTCGTCTATCTTGATTGCGCACTGGGGGTGTAGAAACGGCGCCTCTAAAGTTGCCGGCGCCTTGATTGTGGCGCCCACCGATGTAGAGCGCCGGGCGACTTGCCCGCCTGAGACCTGGGGCTTCGCTCCCATTCCACGCGATCGCTTGCCATTTCGCAGCATCGTGGTTGCAGCGCCGGATGATCCTTACGCTGACTTCAAAACCATTGAAGATTTGGCCCGGAGCTGGGGCAGCGAATTCGTGAATATTGGAAAAGGCGGCCACATTAACGTGGCTTCAGGATTTGGTCCCTGGCCTCAAGGTGAAGAGCTGCTGAAAAAGCTATGTGGAAGTGCCCCTTCTTAACTCCGTATTTCTGGCAAGCTTTCATGGTGCAATTTTTTGCTTCCAATCGCCATGATTCCGCCTTTATGACAAAGACTTTAACTTTATTTCATGAAATCTTCAGTATCGGCAACTAAGATGCTTGCATACTAGATGCGCTAAGATGGAAGCTCCTGAAAAGCGGAAGATTACGCCTTTACTTTAAATTCCATGAGTATCCGCACTTTAACAATGGCCGATGCCTGCACAGGGATGCTGAAGACGATGCTGTTCATCGTGATGGTCACCCTGTTCTGCGAGATGGGAGCAGGACAGCAGCCAACTGCCAAGCTGACCCTCAACGATGTGCTTACGCTTGCCAATCAGCACAACTTGGATTTAGTAGCCGCGCGGGCAAAACGAGCGGCAGCGCTGGCAGGAGTTCGAATTGCTAAGGAGCGTCCCAATCCGACGTTAACGGTTGGCGGCTCGCGCGACCTGCCTCACGAGAACGTATTGCTCGACCAGTCTTTTGAACTCGGACTCAAGCGTTCAAAACGCATTGAAGTGGCCCGCGGCGAGCAAGCTTTGAACGATCTGGAAACGGATATCCTCGCCCGCCAGATCCGAAGGAGAACCCGCGAAGCTTTCTATAACGTGCTGCTCGCCCAAGCTCAAAGCCAGCAAGCCGCTGACGCCCTGAAACTGGCGCAACGGCTTCAACAAATTTCGCACGACCGCTTCGCAGTTGGTGATATCGCACAACTGGAAGTCATGCAATCGGATTTAGAAGTTGCGCGGGCTGACGTGGATAACAAAGTCCTATTACAGGAAGTAAGGACCGCCCGCAGCCAGTTGGCAACACTGCTGAACCAGCCGGAAGCGTCGTTGGGTGAACTGGAGGGCGCCATTTCAGACCTGCCCGCAGCGCTGGATGAAACTGATTTAGTCCAGAAAGCGCATGCCTCCAATCCGGATATCCAACATATCGTTCAGGAGCGGACCATCGAGGCCAGCCGTCTTTCTTCGCTTAAGTGGCAACGCGTTCCCAATATTGATATTCAGGGTGGAGTTGATCTAAATGCGCCGCCCGATTTTCATGTCGGCCCGCGCGGCCAGGTGGCAATGTCCCTCCCCATTTTTTCGCGCAATCAGGGTGAGATTGCGCAATCCAACGCCAACCTCAACGTGCTTGATTTGTCGCTGGCGGCCTCGCGCAGAACCGTGGAAGGCTCGGTGGAAGCGGCTTATCTGGATGTAGCCGCCAAACGCACCCAGGTGGAGCTTTATCGTGACAATCTTGTGCCGGCAACGCTTAAACTGGAGGCCATGGCGGAAGAGAGTTATCAGGCGGGCAAGTCAAATGTGCTGACGGTGATTGATGCGCAACGCCGGACCAATGACATCAAGCGCGCGTACCTGGATTCGCTGTTCAGTTTTCAATCTGCCTTCGCTAATCTCGAAGAAGTAGTAGGAGTGACCCTCGGTCCATGAATTTGCTGACAACAACCAGGTTGTCCTTTGCCGCCGCAGTTGTGCTTCTGTGTTCGGCGGTAGGATGTTCTCATAGCTCCGGCCAAGGTACTTCCGAGGACGCTGTCGCCACCGTTACCGTCGCCAAGGTAACCCGCTCAGATATCACGCGTATCCTGGCCGTCACCGGCACGATTGCCGCGCTGCCCAATGAAGATGCAAAAGTAAGCTCTCCCGTTCCCGGACGCATCGCAAAAATCCTGGTTGCCGAAGGCGACCATGTTTCCGCCGGGCAGGTGATGGCGCAAATTGATCCTCAGACTTTGCGTGACCAGGTGCGCCAAGCAGAGGGTGCGGTCGAACAAGCCAGGGCCAACCTGCAAAATGCGATCGCGAACCGCGACCGCAATGAAAACCTCTTTCAGCGCGGCATTGCCGCCGGCAAAGAGGTTGAGGATGCGCGCACGCAGGTCATGGTCAACCAGGGGGCTTTGAATCAGGCGGAGGCGGCGCTTTCCATTGCTCGCCAGCAGTTGGGCCGTGCTGAGATACGCTCTCCCTTTGATGCCACGGTGGTAAAACGCTTCGCTAATGTCGGTGAACAAGTGGATGGCACCGCCGCACAGCCGATCATCGAAGTCGCCAACGTGAAGACGGTTGAATTGCTGGGCAACGTGCCGGCGGTCTATCTGGCGAAGGTCCGCGTGGGCCTGAAATTCAACGTCACCAGTGACAGCGTTCCCGGTGCAACCTTCAATGGCAACGTAGCCGCAGTCTCTCCTGCTGTAGACCCCACCAGTGATGTAGGCCTTGTTCGCATCCGCATCGCCAATCCTCAGGGGTTGCTGCGCTTGGGGATGTTCCTTACTGCACAATTACCTCTTGAAACGCATTCTAACGCCCTGGTAGTGCCGAGCAAGGCGATTTATCGCGGTGAAGATTCCAAGCCGCAGGTGTATCGCGTGGAAGTTGACAAGGCTGAAGCCAAAGCAGCTATAGCGGCGGTCACTCTCGGCATCGAAACTTCAGATCAGACAGAGTTGCTCGATGGTGTCAAAGAGGGAGACACAGTAGTTCTTGAAGGTGGCTACGGCTTGCCCGACGGGGCCAAGGTGAAGGTCAAGCAATGAACCTGGTGCGCGTCTGCCACGAGAACAGGAAAGCAGTTTACCTGCTTACAGCGATGATGGTCGTTGGAGGCCTCTTCGCCCTCTTTCAACTCCCCAGCAATATCTATCCCGAGCTAAGCTTTCCCCGCGTCGTAGTGCTGGCTCACACCGGCGACCTCGCTCCAGACAGCATGTTGATCTCGGTGACCCGCCCGCTGGAAGAGGAGGTGAGGGGAGTGCAGGGAGTGCGCCGCGTGCGCTCCAGCACGATCCGTGGCAATGCGGAGATTTCTGTTCTCTTCGAGGACAAGGCCGACATGCAGGTTGCGCTGCAATTGGTGCAGGCGCGGGTCAATGATACGCGGGGAAGCCTGCCTGCGGAGACCGAACTCCGTGTAGAACGGCTTTCTCCGTCGGTGTTCCCCATTCTCAGCTTCGTGCTCAATGGTAATGTACCCAATACCGATCTCTATGACAGGGCATTCTACAATTTGCGTCCGGCATTCAGCAGCGTGCCGGGGGTTGCGCAGGTTGAGGTGCAGTCCAGCAATACGCGCGAAATTCTGGTCATCGTAGATCCACAGAAGGTGCTGGCGCATCGGCTCGCCCTGCCCGATGTTGCCGACCGTTTGCGGGCCACCAATGCGATCATCTCAGTCGGACGCCTGGACAAGAATTACTTGCAGTTCCTGGTGCTTACCAGCGGCCAATTCACCAGTCTCGATCAGATTAGAAATACAGTGGTGGGAACCGAGGGGACAACGCCCATCCGCGTGACCGATATTGCCGAGGTGAAAGATGGTGTGGCCGATCCGGCTACCCTTATTTATGGCAATGGCAAGCCCGCAGCCATCCTGAACATCACACGGCAAGTCGGCGCCAGCATTATCACAATTGCCCAGCAGCTAAAAGATGTGGCAGCGCATTCCTCGCAGGTGATTCCTGCTACCCTGCACCTCTCCGTGGTTTACGATCTCGCCGAGTTCGTGCAGGAAGCTATCGGCAGCGTGCGCGATGCTATTCTGATTGGCGCCTTTCTGGCCGTGGTCATTCTCTTCCTGTTCCTGCGCGAGGTTCGCACCACATTCATCACAGCAACTTCATTGCCGCTGACTGTCGTAGGAACCTTCCTGGTCATGCGTTTGTTTGGCAGCACTCTCAACCTTATGTCTTTGGGGGGGCTGGCAGTTGCTATTGGGCTGGTGATTGATGATGCCGTCGTAGTGGTGGAAAACATCTACCGTCACATCGGCAAGGGAGAATCTTCCATGGCGGCTGCCGAGAACGGAACCCATGAACTCATTGGTCCGGTCATCGGCTCCACCATCACCACCGTAGTGGTTTTTGCCCCGCTTGGCCTCCTGCAAGGTGCGGTGGGCAATTTCTTTTCGGCACTCTCCCTTACCCTGTCGGCATCGGTTCTGCTCTCACTTTTATTTGCCCTGACTCTGGTGCCATTGCTCTCCGAACAGTTTCTGACGCCGGCGCGCTACCGTGAGTCTTCCGCGCGCTTCATCGAACCTCTTTACCGCATCTACGAAAAAGCGCTGCGCTGGTCCCTGGCACATAAGTATGTAGTGGGCGGAATTGCGGCTGCTTCTCTGCTGTTTACAGTCCTGATCTACACGTTTTATACGAGCCAGCATACCGGCTTTCTGCCGGAGATGGATGAAGGCGGCTTCGTCATCGACTACTTGACCCCGCCCGGAACCTCATTGGCTGAGACCAACCGTCTGGTCAGCCAGATCGAAGACATAGTGAAGAAGACTCCCGAGGTAGACGCGTTTTCACGCCGCACCGGAGCCGAAATGGGTCTTTATGCAACCGAGCAGAATAAAGGCGATGTGCTGGTAAAACTCAAGCCGGCATCGCAGCGGAGCCGGAGCGCCGATGAGATTATCAACGATCTGCGCGACCAGATTACGAAAACCATTCCCAGCATTGATGTGGAATTCATCCAGGTGCTGCAGGATATGATTGGCGACCTGGAAGGCACGCCAGAAGAAATTGAGGTCAAGATCTTCGGCGATAACATGCCCCAACTCGAGTCGCTGGCCGACGAAATCGGACCGAAGGTCCAGCAGATTCCCGGCGTAGTCGACTTTAAAGGGTTAGAAAAAGGCAATCCTGAACTGATTGTCCAGGTTGATCCGGTTCAGGCCGCGCGCGTAGGCATGACCATCGATCAGGTCTCGCAGCAGATGCAAAGCGGCCTGAAGGGGGTCTTCCCGACGGAGTTTCGCGAATCGGACCGCACCATTCCGGTTCATGTCCGCTTCCCTGATGGCTTCCGCTATGACTTCGCCTCTGTCCAGCAATTTCCCATTTTGACACCAGCCAAACAGATTGTGCCCATCTCTTCACTTGCTCAGGTCAGCGAAATACAGGGCGAAAACAAGCTCCAACGTGAAAATCAGCACTTGATGGTCGTACTCACAGCGCGCCTGGACAAGCAGAAGAGCAGCTTGGGCGCCGCAATTCCCCAAGTTCAAAAGGCCCTCGGCAGCGTACATTTTCCCGTGGGCTACACCTACGAGATCGGCGGACAATATGAGAGCCAGCAAAGTTCGTTCAAAGACCTGCTGACAGTCCTGGGTTTCGCCCTGGCTGCAGTCTTGATCGTGCTGGTCTTCCAATTCCGCAGCTTTCAGCCGGCGGTCATTATTCTCTCCGCCGCGCCGCTCTCGCTGTTCGGCGTCTTCGGCATGCTCATGATCACGGGCACGGCGTTGAACGTCTCCTCGTTCATGGGAGTGATTCTCATGGTGGGTCTCGTGGTCAAAAACGGAATCATTCTCTTCGAATACGTCCACCAGCTCCGCGACAATGAAGGTCTTCCGCTGATCGAGGCTTTGGTCAGCGCCGGCAGAATCAGGATGCGTCCTATTCTGATGACCACGCTGTGCACGCTCTTCGGCTTGCTTCCCCTGGCCCTTGGCCTCGGCTCCGGGGCCGAACTGCAAAAACCGCTGGCGCTCGCCGTGATCGGCGGCCTGACCCTTTCCACTTTTATTACACTTCTGGTCATGCCTGTGTTCTATGCATTGCTGGAGCGGCGCCAGCTCGAGCCAGAGCCTGCCCTTGCCGCAACCGGATCAGGAACAGACACCCCCGAACAGAGCGTTTAAGGTGTCCGAAGCTTTTGTTGCACCCTCCCATCGGCCAAAAACCAGATTGACCTTCCTGCAAGCTGAGGTATGCTTTGCCAGTACCTCAGCGGATGGCATGAAAAAAGAAGAGTTTCAAAAGCTCCTGGGACAGGAGCGCGAGAAGTTTCGCCAGCAACTGGCCACACGCACGGTAGATCCGTCGGGTTTGTTCTCCGGGTTTACAGGAAGAATTGGAGTGGTGCTCTCCGGCGGCGGCGCCCGCGGCGCCTACGAAGCCGGTGCCTTACTCGCGTTTCAGG